>CAIUDK010000260.1 GCA_903897875.1 uncultured Hyphomicrobiales bacterium | reverse complement strand
TCGATGGCACTGGCAACAGCCAGCGTGGCCTTCTCACGCCATTGCGGCGTTGTCAGGGCCGCCAGATCCTTATCACTCGACAAATAGCCAAGCTCAAGCAGAACTGAGGGCACGTCGGGAGCCTTGAGCACCATAAAGCCCGCAGAACGATGCGGGTTTTTGTTCAAACGCCCTGCATCCTTGAACGAGGCAATCAATTTCTTAGCAAAAACATGGCTGTAGGTGCGCGTTTCGCGGCGCGTCAGGTCGAACAGAATGTCCGAAACATCGCTGACATCCTCACGGCCTTCGAGGCCCGCGGCAGCATCGGCTTGGTTTTCTTTCTCGGCCACACGGGCCGCCTCAGCATCCGAGGCGCGGTCAGACACTGTATAAACAGTTGCGCCTGATACATCCTGCTCATCAGACAAAGTGTCAGCATGGATGGACACAAACAGCGAGGCATTGGCGGCGCGCGCCATGCGCACACGCTCGCCCAAAGACACAAAGACGTCCTTGCTGCGGGTCATAATGACGCGATAGCGCCCCGATGATTCCAGCCGTGCTGCAAGACGCTGGGCAAAGGCAAAGACAATTTCCTTCTCCACAGGACCAGCATGGGCCTGCGCGCCGCTATCAATGCCACCATGGCCGGGATCGATGACAATCACGGGACGCGTTGGGGCTGGCGCAGCCGAATTGGGCACAATGGCTGCCAAGGCAGGTTGCTGCTTGGCGCGCTCTTGCGCGGCCAAAGCTGTAAAGGCCGCACGATCAATGGGGGCTAACTCAACGATGAGACGCGTTTGCCCAAGCAAGCTCACCTCTGTCGCCACCCGCACGATGCGCGCGGGCGTTGCCAGATCAATCACAATGCGGGACCGGCCCTGAGCGAATAGGCCAAATCTATAAGAGGCCACCACGCCGACCAGCGGCACCCGCTTGGCGCGTCCGCGATTCGCAGTCGTTTTCTTAGGCTCGTCCTGAAAAACGACTTCTGGCAGATCAATGACGACCCGATCAGGGTCGCTCAAAATCCGCCCCGTCACCTCAACCGAACGGCTCAGATCGAAGGATAGACGTGTGATGTCAGACGCCTGTTCCAGCACGCTATGCGTGGCAATAGGGGCTGCGGGACCGGCTGGCTTGGCATTGGCAGAGACGGGGGGCTCGACGGCCAAGGCCGGACCGAATCCCAGAAAAAGGACCAAAAACGCAACGGCAGTCCGCCGGAGCGCGCCACTATGCCCCCGCTTTGCCGATGTCTCTGTCTGGTCCAATGGTCTCATTCTGTGTCCGACGCACCTGTTCTTGGTCGATCATTAATGCATAGCCAGCAGATGGTTAAGGTCTGGTAACGGTTATGCGCAGATAAGCGCAGACGTGGCTATTTGGACACACCCAATCAGAAAACTTGCCAAACAGCCCCTTCAACCATTAAGAAGGGAGATCTCTTCCGGGTCGCGTCCGCCAACGGACCGACTTCCTGAGAGGCGGGTAATGCCCGTTGGTTCAATCGCCTCCACAGTCGCCCTACGGCGGTCTTGGCGGGTTTGCGGTTGAGCAGGGATTTGCCGAACTTGAAAGTTTGGCGCGGGAGAGACGGTCACGCATGTGGCCAATGTCATAGGTAAAAAGCGCATGGTCCCCAATTTGGGTGAAAAGACACAAGCCGCAGATCTGCTGATCGGAACATCCGAGCAGCGGTCGGTGCGCCGTCGTCTTCATTCAGGACGTCCGCGCGCCAAATTCAGCTTCATCGACAGTCTTATGGCTGTCTTCATCACACGCGTCCCGGCTAGGACATCGCGCGCTTATCGCGCTCGTTCAGCCCATGCCGGCATGATTTCCTTCCCATTAATGGCCCGCCCATCGACCCCCATCAAAGCAGCGGTCGCGGCGGCCAGTACGACAAGAGTTTATAATGGCCAACAACAAAATGCTGATCGACGCATCCCATCCGGAAGAAACCCGGGTGGTGGTGCTCAGAGGTAATCGGGTCGAAGAATTCGATTTCGAGTCCGCTTCTAAGAAACAATTACGTGGCAATATCTATCTGGCGAAAGTGACGCGCGTTGAGCCATCACTGCAGGCAGCGTTCGTTGACTACGGCGGCAATCGCCATGGTTTTCTAGCCTTTTCTGAAATCCACCCAGATTATTACCAGATCCCCGTGGCTGATCGTCAGGCTTTGCTTGAAGATGAAGCACGCGCCCATGCTCAGGAAGAAGAAGACGACAACAATCGTGGTGGCCAACGCCGCACGCGTCGTCATCGCTCCGAGCGGTCAGAAAAGCGTCGCCACGGTGACGAAAGAGTGTCCGAGCACGCGCATCTGCCGCCAGAAGCTGTTGCCGATGCTCCTCAGCCCGGCCTCTATCCAGCCCATGAAGACCTCAATGTTGCTGAGCATGCTCAGCACGCTGACGCGCATCATGAAGATGTTGCGCAGGACGTTCAGGCTAATGAACCGCCCTACACTGCCGACCATGGCCATGTGATTGCTGTCGACCCTGAAGGTCTGGCCGTCATCGAAGAACATGATCACGATCAGCCAACCGAGACTGCAGAGCCACGCGACGCCGACGAGGCACGTGAGGACGACGCGCACCACGCCCGTGACACGCACGCCCCAGAGGGTGATGACGAGCACGACGAAGACGGTGAAGAGGAAGTTGTTGAGCAGCTTGGTGGCGACGCCATGGAAGAGCTGCCAAACCGCGCACCGCGCTCGCGCCGTCAGTACAAGATTCAAGAAGTGATCAAACGCCGCCAGGTTTTGCTGGTACAGGTGGTTAAAGAAGAGCGTGGCAATAAGGGCGCAGCTCTAACAACCTATCTGTCGCTCGCTGGCCGTTACTCAGTTCTGATGCCAAACACCGCACGCGGTGGTGGCATTTCGCGCAAGATCACAGACGCAAGCGATCGCAAGCGTCTGAAGGAAATTGCTGGCGAGTTGGAAGTGCCACAAGGCATGGGCGTTATTCTGCGCACCGCTGGTGCCAGCCGCACACGCGCCGAAGTGAAGCGCGATTTCGAATATTTGATGCGCATGTGGGAAACCGTGCGCGAAGTGACGCTGGAATCTTCAGCGCCAACGCTCGTCTACGAAGAAGGCTCACTCATCAAGCGGTCGATCCGCGATCTTTATAATAAGGAAATTGATGAAGTCCTCGTCGCTGGCGATGTAGCCTTTAAGGAAGCGAAGGAGTTCATGCGACTCCTGATGCCAAGCCATGCCAAGAATGTGCAGCTCTATCGTGATGTGCAGCCGATCTTTGCAAAGTCTGGTGCCGAAGCTCAGCTTGATGCGATGTTCTCCAATCAGGTGACATTGCGTTCGGGCGGCTATCTGGTCATCAACCAGACTGAAGCGCTTGTGGCCATCGACGTGAACTCGGGCCGCTCGACCCGCGAACATAATATTGAAGACACTGCGCTGCGCACAAACCTTGAAGCTGCCGATGAAGTGGCGCGTCAACTGCGTCTGCGCGATTTGGCCGGCCTCGTCGTTGTCGATTTCATCGACATGGAAGAGAACCGCAACAATCGTGCTGTTGAGCGCCGCGTTAAGGAAGCTCTGAAGAACGATCGTGCGCGCATCCAAGTGGGACGCATCTCGCATTTCGGTCTGCTCGAAATGTCGCGTCAGCGTATGCGCACCGGCGTGCTTGAAGGCTCAACTGTTCCTTGCCCACATTGCATGGGCAGCGGCATGGTGCGCTCAACCGCTTCTATCGCTCTGCATGTCTTGCGCGTATTGGAAGACACGCTCATCAAGAGCTCGGCTCACAACATCACCGTGCGCACACGCACGGAAGTGGCGCTCTATATGCTCAATCAGAAGCGTGCGCATTTGCATGATCTGGAAGAGCGTTTTGGCGTGATCGTGACTGTTGGTTCTGACGACACACTCACCGGCGCTGCCTATCATGCGCTTGAGCGTGGTGACATTGCTGTGCCGCCTCCGGGCTTTAAGCGTCCTGAATTGCTGCGCACAGATTTGTTGCAGACAGATTTGGACGACACAGAAGAAGATTTGGCTGCAGAAGACGAGTCCGATGAGGACGAGGAAATTGCAGAGGCTATGGATTCAGACGAAAACGGCAATGGTGACATTGCTGGCGAGTCTGAAGAGGCCAAGTCGCGTCGTCGTCGCCGTCGTCGTCGTCGTGGACGTGGTGGTGCCGAAGGTGGTGAGCGCGGTGCGTTCAATTCCGATCAGCCACAGCCAACCGATTCTGGCCTAGAGATGATGGCGCGCGTTGCTGGCGATATTCCCGGCAAGCTTGCGAACGCAACTCTGTCCGACGGCGAGACCGACGGCACTGAAGGCGAAGAATTCGAGACAGAAGAAAATGTCGAAGGCGAGACAGGCGAACAGCGCCGTCGTCGTCGCTCACGTCGCGGCGGCCGCAACCGTC
Organism: uncultured Hyphomicrobiales bacterium; assembly: GCA_903897875.1. Classification (GTDB taxonomy): domain Bacteria; phylum Pseudomonadota; class Alphaproteobacteria; order Rhizobiales; family Beijerinckiaceae; genus Terripilifer. Next base: position 1,096 of record CAIUDK010000260.1, on the reverse strand, counting down.
GTCGTGAACGTGGCGATGAGAGCGCACCGCGTGATGGTGAGTCAGCAGCGGCCCAAGACGGCGGTCTGGCTGAAGTCACCCATGCTGTGAGCGAGACTGCCGCACCGGTTGAAGAGCGTTCATTCGAGCGCCCTGCTCCGCCAGTGTGGACACCGCCACCACCACCAGCACCTGCGCCAGTGGCCGCAACACCAGCTCCGGCTGTTGAAGCACCAGTGCGCACGATTGAGACGCTTCCAGAAGCGCCTGTTGACCCCAACGCTCCGAAAAAGTCGGGTTGGTGGCAGCGCGCCAAATTATTTGGCAGTGAAAAATAATCAACAAACGGCGCCTTCGGGCGCCGTTTTTTTTGGGGCGCCGTTTTTTTGGCGACGTTTGGTGCGCTATTTGGGCAACCACGCCTTCATGCGCACAACCGCTTCGCGCACATCCAATTCTGATCCAGCAAAGGACAGACGCATGGTGCGATGGCCGCGCTCGCGATCAAAATCAATGCCGGGCGTTGCAGCCACACCAGCCTCTTTCAACATGCGACTGCAAAAATCGAGCGAGTCATTCGTAAAGCGTCCGATGTCGGCATAGACGTAGAATGCGCCATCGACGGGATGAAAATCGCTGATGCCCAGACGCGGCAATTCTTGCAGCAGCAGAGCGCGATTGCGCGCATAGCCTGCTTTCACAATTTCCAATTCCTCTTCACAATCGAAGGCCCGTTCGGCGGCCATCTGGCTGAGGTACGGAACCGAGATGGCGAGTGATTGTTGCAAACGCTCAACCGTCCGCACAAAGTTTGGCGGCACAATCAGCCAGCCAATGCGCCAGCCCGTCATGCAATAATATTTCGAGAAAGAATTGACCACGATGGCTTGTGATGAATACGCCAAAGCCGTCGCGGCTTTCGTCTCGTAAGAGAGGCCGTGATAAATCTCATCCGAGATAAACGCTATGCCGAGCCGATCACAGGTGTGGCACACATCTGCCAAATCTTGCGGCGACATCATTGTGCCAGATGGATTGGCCGGGCTCATCAAAAGCACACCAGACAGCGGCTTTTCGTGATGCGCAGCTTCGATCATCGCGGCGGTGACGACGTGAC
>CAIUDK010000259.1 GCA_903897875.1 uncultured Hyphomicrobiales bacterium | reverse complement strand
TTTTGCCCTTATAGAATTGCGCCACAGCATCCTGCGCCAAACCGGCGCTCACGGATGCCAAACTTAAAGCACCGCTCAAGCAGATGCGCATTACCAAGCTCTTTGCGAGCATATTCCCTCCCACGCCGATGATCGGTCTGTGTTTTTGATTGGCCTATTCTGGCGCACTTGATCATAAATACAAGTATTGAAATACAAGCATCCATGCGTGCGCCAGCTATGTCATTTGCCCGCAATTGCCGCGCGGGTTTTCTCAATCACCGCAGGCGAGGTCGCAAAGATCTTGGCCACAAGTGCCTGAATCTCTGCGCCCGGCTTTGGCGAAATATCCAACTTCATGCGCGCCGCTTCCGCCAACAATTCCGGATCGGCCCAGCTCGCCATAAAGGCTTTGCGTAAAGCCTCTACCCGCTCGGTAGGCACTTCTGGCGCCAACACATAAGGCCGACCAAAAATCGTCTGCGAATAGACCAGATCAAGAATCTGGCGCTGCTCATCGGTCTTGGCAAACGAGCGCGTCAACGGGACGCCCTTGGCGGTCAATTCCGGCAAACCAATCGTGGATTCTTGCGCAATCACGCGCATCGCCCCACTGGTAAACCAGTCTGGCCGTTGCTGCGTCAGGCTCGACCACGCCGTGCCACATGCGCCCGACACTTCGCCCTTCTCCAGCGCCAACACAATTTCACGCGTGCCGGGATAGCCACTTACCACGCGGAATTTTGTGTCGAGCAACGAGTTCAACATCACAGGGTAATCGCGTGTTGAGCCACCACCAGCGGTCGCGCCCACCACGAGCTCCTTGTCGAACAAATCGGCAAATTTCTGCACTGGCGCATCAGCACGCGCCACGCAAATATAAACATCGCTCGCAGCACTGCCCAAATAATTGAAGCGCGCTGGATCATGACGCAATTGCACGCGATCACCCAACAACGCCTCAAGAATGGCATTGGGGAAAATAGCGCCAATTGCAGTGCCGTCTTTGGGCGCGGCGGAATAGATAAAGCTGCTGGCGGCATGGCTGCCGGCACCGGGCATATTATTGACCACCACATTGGGCGTGCCTGGCAAATAGCGGCCGAGATAGCGAGATAACACGCGGGCATAGGTGTCGAACCCACCGCCGGGCGTTGAGCCCACCACGATGTTGACCGTCTTGCCCTTGTAAAACTGAGCCACGGCATCTTGCGCATATGCGCTTGGCGCCACAGCCACAAAGCTCGTCAAAAGTGCTGCAGCGCAGCATAAACGGCTGATATTTTTCTTTTTCATTTTTGTTGTCTCCCGCCCACTATCAACAACAAACTTGCAAAATTGTCCAATCGCATCGCGTGTACGAGGCCACCATTTCACAGCAAACCGCCGCGCTCTGATGGCCCCGCAGTCTCATGTTATTTCTTCTCTTCGATGATCTCAGCAAGACGATCAGCAACGGGCTTTGGCGTGGCCACAATTTCAGCCACAATGCGCTGCAGCTCTTCGCCAGACACGGGGTTGATATCGAGCCCCTCAGCCGCCGCTTGCGCCAAAAACGCCTTATCGACCACCATGGCAGCAAAGCCAGCACGCAACGCTTTGACGCGGTCATCGGGCACGCCGGGCGCTGTAAAGAACGGACGCCCAATCGTTGAGGGGGCCGACAACAAACGCAGCGCAGCCTTGTCCTGCTCATTGGTGGCCAGATCCATCAGAAGCGGCACATCTTGCAAATCAGGCGCTTTGGTCAGCCCCACTTGCGCGATGATATTGAGCTTTTTATCGCGCAACCAATCAGCCTTGGTGCCCTTCCACGACGCCCATGGGTTTGAGCCACGACCGCCAATTTCGCCACGCTCCATGGCCAAATTCATATCATTGCCACCGGGATAGCCATTTACGATTTTGAACTTCGTCCCCAAAGTCGCATTCATGGCCAATGGGATTTGCGCCGATGTGTTGGGGCCCGTGGCACCAATCAAAACATCGGTTTTCTTGGCTTGCTCAACCGACGTCACGCCCGTTGTGTGCCATGTCGCAACCGTGTTGTTATCGGCAGACGGATTGCCAATCCAATTGAATTTATTGGCATCGAACAAAATGGTCGGATCATTCATCGCTTGCTGCAACACAATCGACTGATCAATCAGACCCAGAATGGTGCCATCTTTGGCCGCCACATTGTAAATATAACCGGCGGCCACGCGCGTGCCCCCGCCCGGCATATTGCGCGGCACGATTTTGGGATTGCCCGCAATATGCTCGCCCAAAAAGCGCGCCACCAGACGCCCATAAGTATCGTAGCCACCGCCCGGCGTGTAGCCGATAATCAAATCACTCGATTTGCCGTGATAAAATTCAGCCGCTGTTTGCGCCTGCGCAAAAGAGCTCATCAGCATCAAAGTGCCAACAGTCGCTCCCAAGATCGCTTTGCCAGCAATCCCCTGCCTTGAAGTCATGTTTCATCCCCCGTGTCGCCGCCGCGCAGCAAGCGCCTTAGCTATAATCGACACTATTTGTTCGGGGGTAATTCACCACGCTTGAGGCGCGCGCGCAACCTCACGCGGCATCGCAGACAACACAATTGCGACCCTGATTTTTGCCTCTATAGAGCGCTTGATCAGCGCGCCGATAAAGATCACCCGGCGCATCGCCCGGCAATACCTGCGCCAAACCAATCGTGACGGTGACGCACACAGATCCCAGCGGACCCTGTGCAATCGCCTCGCCAAGACGCGTGGCAAGATGGCTCCCATCCACAGCCTCTGTGTTCGACAAAATAATAGCGAATTCCTCGCCACCGACACGAGCCGCAAAATCACTGGTGCGGATGGTCGCGTGAAACCGTTGCGAGACATCGCGCAACACAGCATCGCCCACATCATGCCCATAGCAATCATTGATGCGCTTGAAATAATCGATATCGAGCAGCATCAAACAAAACGGAACATCAAACCGCTCAAACAGAGACAGTTCTGATTTAAGCCGCTCGTCAAAGGCGCGCCGATTTGGAAACCCGGTCAACGGATCAAGCCGCACCAAATCTTGCAGCGCTTGATTGCTGGCTGCAAGATCAGCCGTGCGCTCTTGCACTTGGCGTTCCAAGTCCACATTCAGATCACGCAAACCCCCATTCAATAAATCAATTTTACGCAAACTCTCTGCACGTGCGGCATAATTCTCCAATGCGCGATAGGTCAGAAAGCTCAAGACAACCGCAATGAAAAATCCAGCCGCGCCAGCCAAATCTGCAAAACCACGCCATTCTTTGAGCACTTCTTCTTCTGGCGTTGAAATCAGGGAAATCAGCGGAAATTTCTTAAGGTGCTGCACAGCAACCAATCTGCGCGTTCCGGACTCGGGCTCTGTTGCCGGCCACCGCTTATTCACAAAAATAACATTCTGCTCAGATGGCGCATGCACAGAGCGAGACGATACACTGCCACTGATAACCTCGCCCAAATATTGGTCGGGATGGCGCGCCATCACGATCCCATCATCGCGTAGCAGAGTGATATTCTTGCTACTCGTCCCTAATATTTCAGCATAGAAATCTGAAAAAAATTTAGACTTCATTCCGACAAGAAGTAACCCGATAAATTTCCCGTCGCGATCTTTAATCTTTTTACTGAAATAGAACGTCCATTGGTTTGAGCCCCGATTCACGACCGGAGATGAAAGAAAGACATCTAAATTGGTGTCCTTCATATGAGCAATAAAATACTCTCGATCATCCAAATGAATTTCGGGAGGCGGATAGGATCGTGAATAATTAATAACCTTTCCGCTTAAATTAACCACCGAGATAACATCAATTTGAGGGAGGCTCTCCGCCCGAGATCGCAGTTCTTGAAAAAAATCATAGCGGACAACATCGTCCAACGTCATTGGCACATCAGCAAGAAGGTCTTTGGACACATCCTCTAAAATCGACTGACTGGCCACAATCACCTGCTCGGCATGCGCGCTCAACAGCGTCACATCATTGAGCAGTCGCGCCTTCCAATGCCTCACCGCCATTTCATGCGCCGACCAAACCACTGTGATCGTAAGCCCAATCATCAGCGAGCCGATCGCCAAACTAGGGATGATCGGTATCCAATTTTTGGGGGCAAAAAAATTGAACTTCATTGCAATCACTTGGATTAATTTGAACAGTCCAACAACTGCCAAACAATCCCAAACAACGCGCTTTCAATCAAGCAGAATCTTTAAGTGCATCGCTCCTCACTTCGTGTAGGCCCACCAAACAACAGCGCATTACGCTGCGCGAACTGACATCAAGAATGTTGAAATTTCAGCGTTTAATTTGCCTGCCTCTTCAGAGAGCTCTGACGCAGACGCCAACAATTCTTCCGCAGCGGCACTCGATTTAATTGCCATTTGATTGACATCAGCCGTTGTTTTGGCAATTTTCTCTGCCGCTGCGGCAGCAAAATTAACGCCTTCCGCAATTTCCTGCGTCGCCACACTCTGCTCAGAAATATTTGACGCAATAATATTGGAGATCGAATTGATCTGCTGAATAGTCGCGCTGACGCCACCAATCAATTCTTCCGTACCGCGTGTTGAACCCTGAATTTCAGCAATTTGATTGGCAATTTCAGATGTCGCGCTTGCCGTTTGGGCTGCCAAACTCTTCACCTCTTGGGCAACGACAGCAAAACCTCGGCCCTGTTCACCAGCACGCGCCGCCTCAATCGTAGCGTTGAGGGCCAACAAATTCGTTTTGCCAGCAACATCATCAATCAGCACATTTATATCACTAATCCGCGCTGCAGACACGATCAGCGCCTGCACGCCGTCCGTCGATTTTACAGCCTGCACAACAGCCTGTTCTGCAATGCGCGCCGATTCATTCACCTGCCGCGAAATCTCCGATACCGACGACGACAGCTCTTCGGTTGCCGACGCCACGCGCATAAAATTGCCAGACGTCTCTTCAGATGACCGCACAATTTCGCGCGTGCTAGCGCTGGTGGCGTCGGCAATTGTACTCATGCCCCGCGCTGAGCTTTCAAGCGCATTGGCTGCCTCCATCACATGCGACACAATGGAGCTGACAGTGCGTTCAAACATATCCGCGATGGACAGCATTGAGGCCCGCCGCTCAGTTGCCGCAGACTTGGCTTCGACTTCTCTTTGCGCGCGATGGCTATCAGCATCCATCAACTGAAGGCGGAAAGATTCGAGGGCGCGCGCAACATCACCGATAAGGTCACCACGATCAAGATTTTTGACAACGACGTTGAGATTGCCATTTTCAATTCGTTTGATTTGATCGGCAGCAACATTCAGTGCTTCGGTCACCGAGCGTATGGCGATGATATTGACAAAAATAACGCCGATAAGGATTGCAGCTGTCAACAGCAGAAAACGACGCAAAGATGAACGCGCATTATCAGTCGCTGAACCAATATTAGTGGTGAGATCCCCACTGCTGGCCTGAACAGCCGCCTGAATTTTCTCCTGTAAAGCTGCATAATTGGCATCGGCACGCCGATAGAAACCACTAGCCATCGCGGGATCATTTACAAATTCCAACGCTTCACGAATGGATTTACGGTAAACGCCGATCAGCTTAGAAATCTCCTCATCCTCAGATGAAGATTGCGTCATCGCTTTTGACTTAACAACCAAAGTTTCCAATTCAGATTGGGTTGAGGCGATCAATTCTTCAATCTGATTTGATCGCACGCCAGCCGTTTGCCACAGCGTAGAGCGCAGGGCTTTGATGTGAACATCGTTCAACGCCGAATTCAAATCAATAAGGCTAGACGCACGCGGTGCAGACACCGCGCCAATGTGGGTCATATTCTGATCAATCGCACGGAAACTGACATAGGCAATCAAACATAAAGCAAGAGCACCAAAGACAGCGATAATGGAACCCATACTGAGTTTGAATGTCAAAGATACGTTACGAAAAAACATAATTGGGCCCATAAAAGGAGAGAAAATAAAATGTTCTTAAATGTCAGCGCAGATAAACGCCGCTACCGAAAATGAGATCGCCAAAGCGCTTCACATACATTGATTTGGGTAGAATTTTTTTGGTAACCGGATCAGAGAAATTGTACTCGACCCATCCCTCGCCAGCTTTGGCCGTTTCAACAACTTCTGAGCCATAGGCTTTGCCGTTCACGTCGACGGATTCGATTACGCTCTTACCAATCATTTTTTCATTTTGGCCATGCGCCAATCTCATGCCTGCAAGGCTGTAGACAACGATATAAAGATCGCGATCAACAAATTTGCCCTTCTGATCGTTAAACGCAGCAAAGGCTTTCTCTTGACCGACTTCCGCATAGTAAGCTGCGGCATGTGCAACGAGTGCTTTGGCCTCTTCTTTACTCCCGAACTCGGCGGCATGTGCTGACGCACCGATCAAAACGAGACATGAAACGATCAAGCCTTTGAAAAATGACATGAGACCCTCAATCAATTGAAATTTTTAATTTGAACAACTCTAGATTGCGCTGAAACAATTAAAAATAGATGAGTCCGAGCGGGTCTAATTAGCCACGACGCTGCGTTTGGCCATCACTCGACAAGGCCGACACAAGCTCTGCGATGCTGGCCACATTATGGGCCGAGCGAAAATCATCCACATGGGGAAGCATGGCGCGGATGCCACCAGCCTTGGGCTCAAAGCGGTCGTAACGTAAGAGCGGATTGAGCCAGATCAGCCGCTTGCAACTTTTATGCAGCCGCTCCATCTCGCGCGACAGATCCTCAACGCCATCGCGCTCAAGCCCGTCCGTGAACAAAATCACACTGGCGCCTTGGCCCAACACACGCCGCGACCAGAGCCGATTAAAATCGCGCAACGACGCACTGATGCGCGTGCCGCCCGACCAATCTTCCACCTGCGCAGAACACAGCGCCAGCGCCTCATCAATATCGCGTGAGCGCAGCGCGCGCGTTACATTGGTCAAGCGCGTGCCAAACAAAAACGCATGCACGCGGCGGCCATCGGCATTGAGCGCATGGAGAAAATGCAAAAACACACGCGTGTAATCACTCATCGAGCCCGAGATATCGCAGATGGCAACAATGGGCGGCGGTCGCTTGGTCTTCGACATAAACGCAAGCTCAATACCTGCCCCACCAGCGCGCAAGGATTTGCGAAAAATTGCGCGCGGATCAAGCCGTCGCCCGCGCCGATCTGGCGCCAAGCGTCGCGTCAACACATCGTCGTGCGCCAATTTCAACCGCGCAATCGCAGCCATGGCGTGCGCCATCTCTTGCGCCGTCATTTGCGCAAAATCTTTCCGCTGCAACAATTCGCGATCACTCGCCGTCAGCGACGAATCCAATTCAAGCGCAGGCGCCTGTTTTTGCTGCTCTTGCTTTTTATTATAAAATGCATCCGACACGCGCGAAGCACCAGCCTTGGGCTTAGGCGGCGTTTGATCCGGGGCCGACACGCGCGGTGCCAATGCCTCCATCATCTTTTCCATCATGCCGCGTTTTCGCCAGAACAGTTCGAAAGCCTGATTGAAGATGATTGTGTGCTCATGCGTTTTCACAAAAATCGCATGCAATGTGGCTTGAAAATCGCCGCGCCCACCAAGGCCCGCCACTTCCACAGCGCGCACAGCATCCAGCACAGAGCCCGGCCCCACAGGCAGACCAGCAGCGCGCAATAGGCGGGCAAAATACACAATGTTGGAGGCGAGCTGGCCGCTCATTCTATCGGCTCCACGCTCACAGGACGTGTTCGGCACGAACCTGTGTGATGATCTCTTGCACCTTGCTGCCTTCAATCTTGGCGATGTCGTCTTGGTATTTGAGCAAGACACCCAAAGTGTCATTCACCAAGTCGGGATCAAGCGCCACGGCATCGAGTTCGGCCAAAGCGCTGGCCCAATCCAAGGTCTCAGCCACACCGGGCTGTTTGAACAAATCTTCCTTACGCAGGCGCTGCACAAAGGACACCAATTCTTGCGACAAACGCTCCGGTGCGCCGGGCGCTTTCTTGCGCAATATATCCAATTCGCGCGGCGCATCTGGATAATCAATCCAATGATACAAACAGCGACGCTTAAGCGCATCATGCACTTCACGCGTGCGATTAGAGGTGATGATGACAAGCGGCGGATGCTCGGCCTTGATTGTACCGAGCTCCGGAATCGTGATTTGAAAGTCCGACAACACCTCGAGCAAATAGGCCTCAAACGCTTCGTCTGTGCGATCAAGCTCATCGATCAACAACACAGGCGCACCGCCATCATTGGGCTCAAGCGCTTGCAGCAGTGGACGCTTGACGAGATAGCGCTCGGAGAAAATATCGTGCTCTAGGCGCGTGCGATCTGTTTCGCCCGCAGCTTCCGCCAGCCGAATGGCCATCATCTGTTGCGCGTAATTCCATTCATACACCGCAGCCGAGGCATCAAGCCCTTCATAGCATTGCAGACGAATGAGTTTGCGGCCCAAAGTTTTGGCCAGCACTTTGGCAATTTCAGTTTTGCCAACCCCGGCCTCGCCTTCGAGAAATAAAGGTCGGCCTAAACGCAGCGACAGAAACAACACCGTTGCCAACGAACGATCAGCCACATAATCGGCACTGGCAAGCAGAGCGAGTGTGTCATCAATCGACGTTGGCAACGCACGTGTCACTGACAAGTCCTAGTTTGCAGCCGCAACTGCACGCTTGGCCATCACCACAATCAAATGAGCGCGGTAGGCAGCATCAGCATGAATGTCTGTGTTCAAACCATCAGCCGAGATCACCTGACCATCGAGCGCGCCGGCAGAGAAGTTCGCCTTCAAAGCCGCCTCAAGATTGGTTGCGCGGAACACGCCATCAGCACCTGCGCCCGTGACAGCCACGCGCACATCAGCGCCCTTCTTGGCCACAAACACGCCAACAATCGCATAGCGCGAAGCTGGGTGACGGAACTTTTGATAGTTCGCCTTGTCTGGCACAGGGAAGGAAATCTTGGTGAGAATTTCACCTGGCTCCAAAGCTGTCTCAAACATGCCTTGGAAATAATCGTCAGCGGCAATCGCGCGCTTATTGGTGTGAATGGTCGCACCCAGCGCAAGACAGGCCGACGGATAATCGGCTGATGGATCGTTATTGGCCACCGAGCCACCCATCGTGCCGCGATTGCGCACGGCTGGATCGCCAATCATGCCGGCCAATTCAGCCAGAGCTGGAAGGGCGCGCTGCACATCGGCGGATGTTGCCACATCAACGTGACGCGTCATCGCGCCAATCGTCACAACACCATCCTTAACGCTAATGCCGCGCAGATCATCGAGACGACCAAGGTCAACAATGTCGGATGGCGAAGCCAAACGCTGCTTCATCGTTGGCAGCAAGGTCATGCCACCTGCGATGATCTTGCCATCGTCAAGCTTGCCAGCCAAGGCTGCTGCCTCAGTGACGGATGATGGTCGGTGATAGTTGAACTCGTACATCTCAGGCTCCATTCGTTTCCAACACCGCCTCACCGGCCCGGGGAAGACCCGTGCGGGAAGCGGTAAAATCTCTGTCTCTATTCCGCCGCCATTTTAGGCGCGGATTTCTGTGCTGCACGCCACACCGCCAACGGCGTGGCCGGCATGGCAATATCTTCGTGGCCCAACGCATCGGTTAGGGCATTGATGACGGCTGGCGGCGCTGCAATGGCACCTGCTTCCCCGCACCCCTTGAGTCCCAACGGATTCGACGGCGCTGGCGTGTGTGTCATACCCACCTGATACGAGGGCAAATCATCCGCGCGCGGCATACAATAATCCATATAGCTCGCGGTTACCAACTGCCCATTTGCATCGTAATGCGCGCCTTCCAAAAGCGCCTGTCCGATGCCCTGCGCAATACCGCCATGCACTTGGCCCTCAACGATCATCGGATTGATGACCGTGCCAAAGTCATCCACCGCCGTCCAACGATCAATCCGCGTCACACCCGTGCTGGGGTCAATCTCCAACTCGCAGATGTGCACACCTGCAGGGAAGGTGAAATTGGTCGGATCGTAGAACGCGCTTTCTTTCAGGCCCGGCTCCAAGTCTTGGCCCGAGAACTTATGCGCCACATAGGCTTGCAGCGCGAGGCTGGCAAAATCAATCGACTTATCGGTGCCCTTCACAGAGAACTTGCCATCTTTGAATTCAATATCAGCCTCAGCCGCTTCCAACACATGGCCCGCAACTTTTTTCGCCTTGGCTTCAATCTTGTCGAGCGCCTTAACAATGGCTGACATGCCAACCGCACCAGAGCGCGAGCCATAGGTGCCCATGCCCATCTGCACCTTGTCGGTGTCGCCGTGGACGATCGACACATTGTCGATCGGAATGCCCAGGCGCGCCGACACCAGCTGGGCGAAGGTCGTCTCGTGGCCCTGGCCGTG
>CAIUDK010000258.1 GCA_903897875.1 uncultured Hyphomicrobiales bacterium | reverse complement strand
CGAGCTGCTGATCGTTTTGGGCACAAGCTCATCGGAAAGCGCTCTGCCTCAGTTGATGGCAAAGTTGCAGCGTTTGGGTTGTTCAAAGTCAGTTGTCGGCCTTGTGGTCCCAACAGGCTATTCGTTCAATCTCGATGGCACCAACATCTATATGACGTTGGCAACCTTGTTCATTGCACAGGCTTTGGGCGTGCATTTGTCCTTCATGGATCAGATGACCATCCTCGTTGTTGCAATGCTCACCTCTAAGGGCGCAAGCGGCATCACGGGCGCAGGCTTCATCACGCTAGCAGCAACGCTGGCCGTGGTTGATCCTCGCCTCGTACCGGGCATGGCCATCGTTCTGGGCATTGATAAGTTCATGAGCGAATGTCGTGCACTGACCAATTTGGCCGGCAATGGCGTTGCCGCCATCGTGGTTGCTTCATGGGAAGGTGAGTTGGATCGCAAGGCGCTTGCTTACGAACTCTCCCATAAGCCAGCGCACAAAGATTCTGCGCCTGCACCGGGCGCTGCTGACTAATCAGCCGTGCTGAATGCCAATCGAGCCCCGGCCTTGTGCCGGGGCTTTTTTGTTTTGTCGGTTATTGTTTCGATTTTTGATACTTTATTGTGTCTTGGCAGTTGACGCTGCGCACAAATATGCGTTCGATAGGACATTAGTTCGTGGCGGGGCGGGTCCGTGGCGGGGCGGGTCCGTGGCGGGGCGTGTCCGTGGCGGGGTGACGCCTCCGTTTTGCGAAGCCTGTTTGGAGATAAAGCGCAGATGAAAAAATTGATTTTGGCCAGTATGCTGCTGGCAGGTTTTGGAGCCGTGGCTGCATCTGCAGGAACACTGGACCAAGTGAAGCAAAAGGGCTTTCTCGCGTGCGGCACCAATCCGGGTTTGCCGGGCTTTGCGATCCCTGATGATAAGGGCGTGTGGTCTGGTTTGGATGTGGATCTGTGCCGCGGTATTGCGGCTGCCATCTTCAAAGATGCCAGCAAGGTGAAGTTCATTCCCTTGACTGCGAAAGATCGCTTTACGGCTTTGCAGTCGGGTGAAATTGACGTTTTGTCGCGCAATGGTACGTGGACGCAATCGCGTGAAGTTGAATTGGGGCTGCTCTTTGCCGGCGTCAATTACTACGACGGGCAGGGCTTTATGGTTCGCAAAAAGCTGAACATCGCTTCAGCTGCGGATTTGGGGGGCGCATCAGTTTGCGTGCAGCAAGGCACAACGACCGAGCTCAATCTGTCTGACTATTTCCGGTCGCATGGCGGCGTGAAGTATGAGCCAGTTGTGTTTGCCACAGCCGATGAAGCCATAAAGGCTTATGATTCTGGGCGTTGCGATTCCTTCACTACCGACGTGTCGCAGCTTTATGGCGAGCGTTTGAAATTGGTGAACCCAGAAGAGCATATTGTGCTTCCAGACATCATCTCAAAAGAGCCACTCGGGCCAGCTGTGCGTCAAGGCGATGACCAATGGTATAACCTTGTGAAATGGACGCATTTTGCAATGATCAACGCCGAAGAATTGGGCATCACAAAGGCCAATGTTGATCAAAAGCTGACGGCTGAACAGCCCAACATCCGACGTCTGCTTGGCGTTGAGGGTGATTACGGCAAGGGCTTGGGGCTTGATAAGGATTGGGCCTATCAGGCGATCAAAGCCGTCGGCAATTACGGCGAAATTTTTGAGCGCAATGTGGGTGCAGACTCGCGCTTGAAGATTAAGCGCGGCCTCAACAATCTCTGGTCGAATGGCGGCATTCAATACGCTCCTCCTGTTCGATAGGGCTGATTGGTCATGACTGACACAACCACGCGCATCGCGCCTCGCGTTTCGCCGTGGAACAACCCGGTGATCAGGGGCTGGATTTGGCAGTTTGTTCTGCTGGTCGCGCTCCTGGTGCTGACTTGGAGTGCCGTTGAAAATGCCGCGACCAACATGGCCAGTCGCGGCATTCCAACGGGCTTCGATTTTTGGAACCGCTCTGCTGGTTTCGATATCAACCAGACGCTGATCCCTTTCACAAACCAATCCACTTACGGGCAAGCGTTTTGGGTGGGCTTGGTCAATACGCTTCTGGTGTCGGTGATCGCCATTGTGCTGGCCACCATCATCGGCTTTTTGGTCGGCGTGGGGCGCTTGTCGAAGAATTGGATCGTGGCGCGTCTTGCCACCATCTATGTCGAGACTTTGCGCAATATCCCGCTGCTGCTGCAATTGCTGTTTTGGTACAATGCGGTTCTCAAGCCCTTGCCAAATCCACGTGACTCTTTGTCGCTGTTTGGCGCCATTTATATCAACAATCGCGGCCTCATTTTGCCCGAATGGCATTGGGGGCAGGGCGCAGATTATGTGTTGATCGCGCTCTGCGCTGGCATTGTGGCGGCCATTGTTTACACGCTCCGCGCACGTCGCCTTCAAGCGGCAACGGGTCAGCAAAGCCCCGTTTTTTTCATCTCGCTCGGCCTCGTTGTGGGCCTGCCGCTGCTGGTCTTTGCCGTTATGGGTGCGCCTCTCAGCCTCACCGTGCCGCAATTGCGCGGCTTCAATTTTGTTGGCGGCATTCGCGTGTTGCCAGAATTCGTGGCGCTGCTGCTGGGGCTCTCGCTCTATACCGCCTGTTTCATTGCAGAAATCGTGCGCTCGGGCATCCAATCTGTGGCGCATGGCCAGTCTGAGGCCGCCCATGCGCTTGGCGTGCGCCAGTCGCTGACCTTGCGGTTGATTGTCATTCCGCAAGCGATGCGCGTGATTATTCCCCCGCTCACCAACCAATATTTGAACCTCATCAAAAATTCATCGCTGGCCGTCTTCGTTGGCTATCCGGATTTGGTGCAGGTGTTTATGGGCACGGTGCTGAACCAGACGGGCGCGGCCGTGCAGGTGATCGCCATAACCATGGGCATTTACTTGCTGATTTCGCTGCTCACCTCGTTGGGCATGGGCATTTATAATCAGCGCATGACGTTGAAGGAGCGATGATGACCGATCAATCCGTCGCCCGCTCAACTTCCTATTTGCAGACAGCGCCGACACCGGCTGCCCCGCCACCGATTTCATCGCGTGGTGCGTGGGGGTGGGCGAGGGCCAATCTGTTCGCCACCATCCCATCTGCCACGATGACGATCCTGTTTGTTCTGCTCTTGGTCTGGGCAGTGCCTGATCTATTCCGCTGGGCGTTTGTGGATGCAATTTGGTCAGCGCCGGATGGCGCGGTGTGCCGTGTGCAAAACACAGGCGCGTGCTGGGCCTTTATTGCCCCCAAATTCGATTTCTTCATGTATGGCACCTATCCGCGTGAGGCGTTGTGGCGCGTCGATGTCACGCTGGCGGCTGGCGCGGTGTTGATTGCGTGGTTGTTGTGGCCAGACTCCCCGCGCAAAGTGATCGGTGCCTTTCTGTTTTTCATCGTCTATCCGGTCGTGGCCTATTTTCTGTTGCACGGGTCACCGCTTGTGGGCCTGTCGGTGATCGATACGGCTCGCTGGGGCGGTGTGCTGGTCAGCCTGTTGGTTTCGGCGGTGGGCATTGTTGTGTCGCTGCCTTTGGGCGTTGCGCTTGCGCTTGGGCGTCGCTCAAAGCTGCCGTTCATCAAATTGGCCTGCACGGTGTTCATCGAATTCGTGCGCGGCGTGCCCCTCATCACAGTGTTGTTCATGGCCAACACTATGCTGCCGTTGTTTGTGCCAGAGAATTGGTCGCCCGATCGTCTGTTGCGCCCCCTCATCGGCGTCTCGCTGTTTGCGGCGGCCTACATGGCCGAAGTGGTGCGTGGCGGCTTGCAGGCAATGCCAAAGGGACAGGAGGAGGGTGCCATGGCACTTGGCCTGACCTATTGGCAGCGCATGAACCTGATTGTTTTGCCCCAAGCCCTCACCATCGTGATCCCCGGTATCGTCAGCACCTTCATCGGCCTGTTCAAGGATACGACCTTGGTGGCCATTGTGGGCATCTTTGACTTCCTGCGCACGGTCGAGACGGCGCGGCTTGATCCAGCCTGGGCGGGGCCCAGCATCTCCACCACGGGCTATGTCTTTGCGGCTCTGTTCTATTTCGTCTTCTGCTTCGGCATGTCCCGCTATTCGCTCTACATGGAGCGACGGTTGGCTGTGGGGCGAAAACATTAAGCGTCAAAACGAAAGTCTATGTCGATGACCAAGCCTTTTCTTGCGCCAGCCCAGCTCACTCACGAGACCGCGATTGAAATCGCGGGGCTCAATAAATGGTATGGTGCGTTCCATGTGTTGCGCAACGTCAACCTCAACGTCGAGCGTGGCGAGAAGATTGTCATCTGCGGCCCATCGGGCTCAGGCAAATCGACGTTGATCCGCTGCATCAATCGGCTCGAAGATTTTCAGCAGGGCCGGATTGTCGTCGACGGCATGGAGCTCACCAACGATCTCAAAAAGATCGACGAAGTGCGGCGCGATGTCGGCATGGTGTTCCAGCACTTCAACCTATTTCCGCATCTGACAATTTTGGAGAACTGCACGCTCGCGCCGATCTGGGTGCGTAAAATGCCAAAGAAGGCTGCCGAGGAATTGGCGATGCACTTTTTGGCGCGCGTGCGCATTCCCGAGCAGGCGCATAAATACCCCGGCCAATTATCGGGCGGCCAACAGCAGCGCGTCGCAATTGCGCGCGCCCTATGTATGAAGCCCAAGATCATGCTGTTTGATGAGCCAACATCAGCGCTAGATCCTGAAATGGTTAAAGAAGTTCTAGACACAATGACCGAGTTGGCCAAGGATGGAATGACCATGTTATGTGTCACCCATGAGATGGGATTTGCACGCCAAGTAGCTGATAGAATTGTGTTTATGGACGCAGGAGAGATTGTTGAGATGAACGAGCCGGGCGCTTTTTTCGGCGCCCCGCAGCATGAGCGAACCAAAACATTCCTCAGTCAAATTCTACACTAAATTTTTTTAACGATGTTTTGGTGACAGTTCCTTTATAAATTCGCCTTACGTTGGGCGAAGTTAATTGCGTGAGGTTTGTATTATGAAGTTTGTGATCGATTTTATCCGAGATGAACGGGCCGTGACGGCGATCGAATATGGCCTCATTGCATCATTAGTGGCTGTCGCTATCATTTCGGCCATTACAGCCCTCGGCTCGAAGATGTCTGGTACATTTGCAAAAGTAAGCGGCAATCTGAAATAAGATTGCCCATCCCTTTTGCCAGTCATTCTTGATTCAACGGGTTTTGCTTGCTCCGATGACCTTCGCTTGATTCAATGACTGTTGAAGGGTACGCACAAGAGTTGACTGGGAGCGTCTTGTGCAAGTTTTCAATATTCTACTGGATGTCGTCGGGCCGGTTTTTCTTGTAGCCCTCGTTGGCTATACTTGGGCAAAACGCGGGCATCCGTTTGATGCGGCCTTTGTGTCGCTCTTAGTGGTCGGGGTGTGTACGCCCGCCCTCATCATTGACACTTTGACAACTGCTGGCTTGAAGCCCGCTGCGCTTGGTGTCATGGCCTTGGGTGCGGTGCTGTGTCACCTTTTGGCCCTTGGCCTCGGCTGGCTGGTCATTCGTGGGTTAAAACTGCCCACACGCGTCTATCTGCCCTGCATCGCTTTTGCCAACACGGGGAACATGGGAATCCCGCTGGCCCTGTTCGCCTTTGGCGAAAAAGGCATGGGCCTCGCCATTGCTTATTTCGCCATCGGCACGCTGGCCAATTTCACAATCGGGCAAGCCATTGCAATGGAAGGCGCGTCGTTTGGCACGCTGATAAAAATGCCGCTCATTTGGGCTGTTATCATTTCCATTATTCTGGGTGCGACAGGTATTGCCTTGCCATCCGTTGTGGCGCGCACGGTTCATCTGATCGGTGGCATCACGGTTCCGCTCATGCTGATCTCCTTGGGCGTGTCGATTGCGCGCCTCAAGGTTGCGAAATTGAACCGCAGTCTATTGATTGCCAGCGTGCGCCTGTTGGGCGGCTATGCGATCGGCTGGCTCGTGGCCTCTATGCTCGGCCTCACAGGTATTGAGCGCGGCGTTTTGATCATCCAAAGCGCCATGCCCTCCGCCGTCTACAATTACATGTTCGCAGTCCGCCACGGCAACGACCCCGAAGAAGTCGCCGGCGTGGTCGTGGTGTCAGCCTTGTTGTCAGCGGTGCTGCTGCCGATTTTTATTGTGTTTTTGATTTAGGCTGCGATAAAAATCCTGTCAAAGTTGAAAGTTAATGGGATGTCTGATGTTCAAAAACAGAAAGCATTGCATGAACAACACGTTCGATTGTTATACTCGCTTGGCGATTTCCAACTAGCCTTGAGTGCGCTGACCTTTTTGGCCGAATGCGACTTCGACGAAAGCTACTCTAACGTAGAGCTTCGGAAATTTCGCTGCTTCGAAACTACGGCTATCATTTCGTATACGCGACCATTTGCGCAATCAAGAGGCGGGCCGAGGCTTACAATTGAAATGACCGGAGCTGAGCTAACTGTTGGGCAATATGAATTACATGACAAGTTGCTCCTGTTACGAAACAAAGTCATCGCTCATTCAGACGCAGATATGATGCGTATGGCATCGAAGTCATTTAGAATTCCGTCGCGAGAGG
>CAIUDK010000257.1 GCA_903897875.1 uncultured Hyphomicrobiales bacterium | reverse complement strand
GCCCCCGTACTGCTCCCTATGAGTTCGGTAGCTGCGGAAGAAGGCGATCTCTCATCACTAGTGCCGCGGCGACGGCATTCTCTGCAGCGTGCGATCTCACGTTTCATTAGTGGCTCGAACCGGGTGGCCGCGATCAACGCGCGAAAGTTCCTGGAATTACTTCGAGGCCGAAACAAACGGCTCCGCATTCTTGTAGTTGGTGCAGGGCTTGTTGGAGACGGCTCGGAATTGCTTTACGAGGCTACTGACGTCGATGTCATCGCCTTTGATGTTTACCGCACTGAGTACGTGCAGATGGTCGCTGATGCACACAACATTCCATTGGCAGATCGCAGCGTTGATGGAGTTTGGATCCAAGCTGTTCTGGAGCACGTCATCGTGCCAGAAAAAGTCGTTAGTGAAATGCATAGGGTTTTAAATAAAGAGGGACTGATATATTCAGAGACTCCCTTTATGCAGCAGGTCCATGAAGGCCGTTTTGACTTCCATCGATTCAGCGAAAGTGGACACCGTTGGCTCTTCCGTAAATTCGACCTCATTGATAGCGGCGTTGTCTGGGGCCCAGGCTGGACTTTGCAATGGTCCATCCGTTACTTTTTTTGGGGACTTACACGGAGCCGTATGTTGGGGCTTGCCTTGTCTGCCCCGTTCATGTTCGTTCGCTGGTTTGATCGATGGATGCCACGCGAATTTCGCAGTGACGGCGCATCAAATCTATTTTTTATGGGGCAGAAGGCAGAAAAAGATATAGCTGTAAGTGAAATAGTTGCGTTCTATAGAGGTGCACAGCGCTAAACATATTCATGTCTCTTATTCGAACCTCTGCGCTCAAGCGCACTACCTTGTTCAGTGTCGTGGGCTCTGGGATATATGGCCTCAGTCTGATCTTGATAGATATTGCCATAGCGCACCGCTATGGAACCGGCACGCAGGCAGCGGTATATCAAGCGGCCTACATGATCCCAACGCTGCTGATTGGCGTCTTCTCCGGCGGTGCGATCCTCGGAGCCTTTGTACCTATCTTCGTTCGATTGGGTGGAAAAAGCCGCGAATTCAAAGCGGAAGTCTTTTTACGCACCACTGCCGGCACATTGCTCGCGATCCTAATTCCATTGACTGCGCTGCTGATATGGGGCGCCCCGCTACTTGCCGAGACCATTGCATCCGGATTCACTGCGTCTGAGCGCGAGGAACTCAATAGCACACTAAGTCTCATGTTAACCATGCTTGTTCCGCATGCGGTGGCTTATGTTTACTACAGTGCGTTGGTATCAATTGGTCGCGCAGGCGTAGCAAACTTTGCGCCTTTTTTGATTCCCGTTGCGGGCATGGCCACTATACCCTGGTGGAATGATCACAACGGAGCCACCTTAATCGCCACCGGATATGTTCTGGGATCGATACTTTTAGCTGTAACGACTGGCTGGCGACTTTCGCTTGATGGTTTTCGTGTCTTCCCAACTTCTCCGTACCGATTGCAAGAATCGGGTGTATTTTTACGCGATTACTTTACGACGGGTATCGCGCTCGCGGCATTGGCGCTCTTGCTATTGTTAAGCCAGATTGTTGCGGCAAGCCTTTCCGCACGTGATCTAGCAGCATTTTCCTTCGGTACAAAGTTAACTTTATTAGCCCTTGCCTTTTTTACGACACTCGTTAACAGCGTAGCGCTCCCTCAATTTTCATCGTTAGTAACTAGTATTAGCCGCCTGGAAACTTGGCTGCTCATGCGTCGCTTTATATTGCGGGTGTTTGTTCTGGCAAGCCTTGGATCGGTGCTGTGGTTTTTGCTCTCAGGATGGATAGTAGGGATTGTATATTCGCGCGGTCAATTTAGTGAAACAGACGCTTCTTTAGTTGCCGGAGTACAACGTGCATTTGTACTGCAGCTTCCCTTCTATCTGATCGGTATTTTTTGTTGGCGCATGCTGAATGTATTGGGGGAATGGAAGCCCTTACTATGGGCTATCTCGCCGGCATTAACGTTGCATATGGTGCTCTTATATAAGTTGCCGGTGCAATACAATTCAATTGGAATTGCAGGGTCTTACACTTTGTCGATCATGGTTTGGGCTTTGGCTCTCTTTATAGCTTTACGTAGAACTCTGACTCGCGAGCTTCGTTGAATTAGTAAATTCCTTTCGGTCGAAATCTATTAAATAACTGAAGCATCTCGGAAGCCAGGAGAAAATAATTGATCCGTATGTATCCAATGAGAATTTACGCTAAATTACTCGGGCTTATAACTGCATCCGCAGTTTTCTTTCAGTTTTATGTCACTTTGCCGGCAGGCGTGATCAATATAAATCTGGCGGATCCATTCGCCTTGCTAGCGCTTTCCACTGTAGTTCTGATCAGTATATTTTCTGGAAAAATGCCACAGTGGCTTATCGCAGAGTTCAACTGGATGCTAATCCTGTTTGGTGTGCTGCTACTATTTGCTTATTTTATTGGCTGGATGAAGGTTGGGTCGACGCAGTGGGCATTGAGTGCCCGATTGGTAGGTTGGGTGGTGTTGCTCGGATATTTGTCTGCAGGATATTTGCTTGTGACGTACATCGGCAACAGCGGTATACGTCATATGCTGGAGATCCTGGCCATAACTGCGATGCTAGTGATTTCTTGGCAAGTGGTGTATCGCTTCTTATACAGCTATGGATTTAACGTTTCAGAGTCGACTAAAAATTTTGATGGGTTCAGCGGGAACCGGAATGCTTTCGCATTTCAGTTGTTGTCAGTGCTGGCGCTATCGATAGCCAATTCCAAGGCATATGTCTATGAATATACCAAAGGAGATGATGGTATTTTCATCACTTGGCGATCATGGGTTCCTTTGGGCTTCTTGTTTGCCGGTATCGTTTGGACAGCATCTCGTGCCGGGATGTTGACAGCTGCGATCATGTTGATGTTTGCATATTACAAAAAAATTCCAGATCGCAAGTCGATTTTCTTGGGCGCAATTTTTGCCATACTACTGTGGGGTATTGCTTGGACTCTACAAAATTATGCGGTAATGCTCGCACTTATTTCTGCAAATATGGATTATTCGTTTCTTAATTTTTTCGCTCTATTTAATAATATAGGGGCGGTTAGCGGCCAGAGTGAATCACACTCGGCATTGATGCATGGTATCCAGAATCCTGCAGTGCAAAGCGCGATATCCGGCGAAGACAGCAATGAGGAACGTTGGGCAATGTTGCTTTATGGAATAGAGATGTGGCAGCGCTCTCCGTTGATTGGTGAGGGTTTGGGAGTCTTCATGGCAAACAGTACGGGTAAGTTGGGTCATCCGACTGTTATACATAGCACTCCAGTTTGGATACTTGCTGAGTTTGGTCTGATTGGCGCAGTGGTAATGGCGGGATTTTTCTTAAAACTGTGGGGTTATTCCACGAAGAAAATCTCGCCAAACGATGAAATCCCACGGTTTGCTTTGTTGCTTTTACTTGTCGCATTTTTTGTATTCAGTCAATTTCATGAAG
>CAIUDK010000256.1 GCA_903897875.1 uncultured Hyphomicrobiales bacterium | reverse complement strand
CGCGCCCTTCGGCTGTGCATAAAGCGGGTTTGCGCGCACCCAAATCGGCGCGCATACGGATCGCTTGGTTGCTCTCAAGATCGTAGACATACATGATCTCAGAGCGATCCAGCACCGCAAGATGCACGGTTTCATTGGTCTCATCGCGCAAATCGAAAATATACGGGCGGCCTTCAGTCGAGACGTTCATGCGTTGGCGCACCAAGGCGCCAAGCCCAAAAAGCGCCACGCCAAGCCGATATTTGTCCGTCTCGCGATTTTGCTCCAGCATGCCTTCAGCCACCAGAGTGGTCACCAGACGATGCACAGTGCTCTTGGCCACACCAAGGCGCTTGGCCAGTGATGTGACGCCAATTTCGGCCTCACCCTCCGAGAAGGTTTTGAGGAGGCGCACAGCCGTTGCCACCGACGACAGCACATGAGGATCGGCGCGCGCAGTCTTGGCGGCGCTCACGTCCTTCAGGCTTATGGTCGGGGTCCGGGCCATGGGCGCTTTCGGTCAGCGTTTAGAGCTGAATGAAGACAGAATCGCTCTCCACAGACACTTGGTAGGTCTTGAGAGGAACAAGGCAGGGTGGCTCAACGACGGCGCCAGTCATGATGTTGAAGGAGCCATTGTGGAAATCACATTCCACAGTGTCACCCACAATCGGGCCCTCAGACAGGGAGCCGGGGCCATGGGTGCAGGTGTCATCGGTCACGTAAAACGCGCCATTGAGGTTGAACACGGCGAGGATCAAATCATTGATCTCGACCTTGATGGCGGCACCCTCATCAACTTCGGAGGTTTTGCACAGTTCAATCTTTTGAAGCGTTTGGGACATTTATCAATCTCCTCGTTGACGACCTGATCTGGCGGGTGGTAAAAACCACCGAGATGTGCGGAACAGCGTTCCGCATAAAGGAACCCGCCGGTTCTATCAAGGGATTTTGGAACGGTCAACGCCCATAAGGCGATCATCCACATTCTCTCGAAAATAGCTTATGATATAGCTTATGATAATGAATAGCGTGCCCAGTCGGGTTAACGATGGGCGCAGGGGAGAGTCAAAATGCTAAAGAAAGAACAGAACGATTATTTGACCCAGACTGGCCCCGGCACGCCGATGGGTGAGCTGTTTCGGTCCTATTGGTTGCCGATTCTCGTCTCCTCAGAGCTACCTGAGAACGATTGTCCGCCAGTGCGCGTCAAGGTTTTGTCTGAGCGCCTCTTGGCATTCCGCGATTCGGAAGGCCGCTTGGGTCTCATCGACGAGTTTTGCGCCCATCGTGGCGTGTCGCTCTGGTTTGGTCGCAACGAAGAATGTGGTCTTCGCTGCCCGTACCATGGCTGGAAATATGATGTGAACGGCGAATGCGTCGATGTGCCATCAGAGCCTGCTGAGTCTGGCTATGCCAAGAAGGTAAAGCTCAAGGCCTATCCGCTCATCGAGCAGGGCGGCGTTTTGTGGACCTATATGGGTGCACCAGAAAAACAGCCAGCCAAGCCTGAGTGGGAATTCTCCACCGTGCCATTGAACCAGACCTTCACCACCAAGCGTTTGCAGGAATGCAACTGGTTGCAGGCGATGGAAGGCGGCATCGATTCCAGCCACGTATCATGGCTGCATCGCGGCGATCTCAACAGCGATCCCCTCTTCAAGGGCGCGGCCGGTAACAAGTACAACACGGCCGATCTCTCGCCTGTGTTCGAAGTTGTGGAAGCCCCGGGCGGTCTCTACATCGGCGCACGTCGTAACGCTGAGGACGATCAGTACTACTGGCGCATTACACCTTGGGTCATGCCTTGCTTCACGATGGTTCCGCCACGTGGCGATCATCCGATCCATGGTCATTTCTGGGTGCCAATGGATGATGAGAGCTGCATGGCATGGAGCTTCGATTACCATCCAACCCGCGCTTTGACGGATCACGAAGTTGACTCGATGAAGGCCGGTAAGGGCATTCACGTGCGCTATGTGCCCGGCACATTCCGTCCGCTTGCTAACAAGGACAATGACTATCTGATGGACCGTGCGGCCCAGAAGGCAGGCACGACCTATAGCGGCATTGTCGGCATCGGCATGCAGGACGCATCGCTACAAGAATCCATGGGACCGATCGTTGATCGTACCAAGGAAAACCTTGTTGGCTGCGATAACGGCATCATCATGGCTCGCCATCGTTTGGCCCGTGCTGCAAAGGCGCTGGCTGAAAAGGGTACCGTGCCTCCAGGTGTTGATACCGAGCATCACAAAATCCGCTCAGCCGCTCTGCTGCTGAAGCGCGATGAAGCTTACAAGGATTCCGCGAAGGAAGCCTTGAAGGCGAAGGTCGGCGTTCGCCAGACCTCTGTCTAAATAACTGCAAAACGTGCACCGCCCGTGGCAAAGCTGCGGGCGGTTTTTTTCAAATCAACAATTGGATCAGATCATGCCGACAGTCGTTCTTGATGGCATTTCCACGCGCTATGATGTGATGGGTTCTGGCCCGCCATTGTTGATGTTTTCGCCCGGCGGCTTTGATGCCACCATTGAGAAATGGTCCTCGCTCGGCATCTACAAAACCACAAAACCACTCGATCATCTGACCAAACATTATACCTGCATTGTGTTTGATCGCCGCGAATGTGGCCAATCCGGTGGCCGCGTTGAACGCGTCACTTGGGCCGATTTTGTGCGCCAAGCCAAAGCGTTGCTCGATCATTTGGGCATTGAGCGCGCGCACATTATGGGCGGCTGCATGGGCTGCGCGCCTGTGGCTGCATTTGCTGTGGCCCATCCAGAATCCACACTCAGCATGGTTCTCTATTGGCCGGTGGGTGGAGCCAAATATCGCATCAGCGGACATCTGCGTTTTGCTGAACATTTGGCCTTCGTGCATCAGCATGGTTTGCAGGCTGTTGTTGATCTCGTGCAAAAAGATGGCAAAGCCTTTGGCACTGATCCACGCGGTGGACCATGGGCTTCCGTGATTAAAGCTGACGCCGATTTTGCCGCTCACTATGCCAAGCAAAATGTCGATCAGTACAAGCTGATTGTGAGCAGCATGGGCCGCACTTTGCTCGACCGCGATACGGCGCCGGGTGCTGAGCCTGAAGATCTTTTGCGCCTCAACATTCCAGCCATCATCGTGCCGGGTGCCGACGCATCGCACGCAACATCGGCCGCGCGCTATCTGCAAGAATGTCTTGCCGGCTCTGTCTATTGGGACATGCCAGTGGCTGGCCAATCAGAAGAAGCAACAGCCAAAACCCTGCTGGATTTTCTGGGCTCCGCGAAGGCTTGATTGAACGGTAGGCTTAAAACACCACCAACGACGAAGCCACGATTGTCATCCCGCACTTGATGCGGGATCCAGACTTTTGCAGGGCGTTGTCGTTTGAAAATAACCAACAGCGTCCGCGCAACTCCTGGATCCCGGATCTGCGCTTCGCTTGTCCGGGATGACAACCAGGGTCACAGGCTGACATTGAGGTGCGATTTATAAACCAGCATCAATGTCAGCCAAACAATAAACTCTACCCCACCAAATCATGCGTGCCCTTGGCAAACAGCTCTTCCAATGTGAGAGGCTTTGTCACGCATTGCTGTTCACGCGCATATTGCATGATGCTCTCCAGCGCTTGGCGATTGGGCTCAATGCCATAGGGCAGCGGATCTTTGCCCGTGATCGCCATCACCTTGCCAAAGGTTTCATCCACCTTGGTTGGGTTGGCCAGCGTGCCAGCCTTGAGCGCCTCCACATAGGGGCGCTTGGCTTCGCAAAACATTTGGAACAAATCCTTGGCCAGATTTGGATTGGCTGCCAGCAAGGAATCCTTCACCACGACGGTGTGGTTGATGGGATAATGGCCGCGCGTGCGCAAAGCCTCATAGCCCGTCTTAGTGGCATCAGGAATCAGCGTCACAATGTCGGGATGCGTGGACACAACACCACTGGCGGCTGCCAATTCGCCCGACAACAGCATCTCTTCAAACGATTTATCGCTCTTGGTTGGTGTCACATAAGAGGGCGCGCGGAATTCTTCGACATGCTCATCGCCCGACAAAACCCATTCGATCTTGGATAGATCAACGCCGTACTCGTGCTGCAAAATGCTGCGGGCCCAAACGCCTGCCGTCACTGTGTAGCCGCGATTAACGCCAACCTTTTTGCCTTCCAATTGCTTGGGATGTGTGATGCCCGAGTTCTTGTTCATCACAATCGCGCCATGATGAAAGGCGCGCATCACGAACACTGGCAGTGCGGTGAATGGCTTACCAAATTGCTTGGCGCACATATAGGTCGTGATCGCCATTTCAGTCATGTCGAATTCTAGCCCACGCACCATGCGCCGGAACGCTTGAATGATGGCTGGCACTTCTTCGAAGTCGAACACAAAACCGTTGGGATGCAGCGATCCATCCTTGATGGCCTTTGTGTAGCCAAAGGTCTGCAAAGCTGCATGTAGTTTTTGATCATGTAGTTTTTGATCAGTCATGAGCGTTTCCCCTTTTGTTATTTTTAGATTTTGAGCGGATCAACAAACGCATGCTCTAATGGCAGGCGTTGTGGAATGAGCTTCTGCTTCCATGCCGTCTCTTCAAGCGACAAAATGGTCGGCAGATTTTCTTCCATTGTATAGGGCAGGGGGTCGGGGCCAATCAGTTTGGACAGTTTGCGATATTTCACATCGTTGACTGTTGTGCCTTCTCCTGCATGCAATTTCTTGAGCCAATCTTCTTTGGCTTGCGTGAAAGCATCATAGAGTGCGCGGGCGACAAACGGATGTTCTGCCAGCACAGAATCCTTGACCACAATGGTCGCATGCATTGGATAAATATGCGTGCGCTTATACCATTCCGCCTCTAGCTCGGCAGCGTTTGGAAATAGGTCTGGCCAATGCGATGTGTCTTCGGTTTTCCATCCACCCGTGGCTGGATCGCCTGAGCGACCAATGCCTGCGTTGGCTGCAAAGCCCGCCACCAATTCACCCGACGTCATCATATCAAACAAAGATGTGCCTTTGCGGGCATGTTCAACATTGGGTGGCAGTTGGAGTTGTGTGACATGTTCTTCGTCATCGACAACCCAAGTCACCTTGGACGAATCCATACCGAATTCTTCCATGAAGATCGCGCGCGACCACACGCCGGTCGTTACCGAATAGGCGCGCACACCAACCTTCTTGCCCTCCAAATCCTTGGGATGGCGAATGTTGGCATCTGGGCGCACCAACAGGCCAGAATGATGGAAGTGGCGTGTGACGAAAATGGGCAGAGCCACAAAGGGCGCACCATAAGCGCGTGCAATCATATAGGTGGTTGGCGCGATTTCGCAGACATCGAATTCCACCTGACGCACCATGCGCCGATAAGCGCCGATCTGCGGGGTCACGGTGATGAATTCTGGCTCAACGCCTTCAATCGGAATGCTACCATTGCGAATGGCGGCGGTGTGCGGATACTCAGCGATTGCGAGTTTGAGTGGAATCTTTTTGGCCACCAATGTCTCCCCTTTGTTTTTATCTCTAAGTTTCTAACTTTTGCGAAGCTCAGCAGCAATCGCAACCATAGCCTTCAGGCACAATCAACGCATCCTTCATCCACCACGGCGGCAGATCATCTTCAACCACTTCCTGCACCGGTTTGAAGATTTTGTAATGGTGGCGGCGGTCGGCCACCGTCCAAAATACAATCAAAGTCTCCAAAGGCGGGCAACCGGGCAGAGAACAGGCCGCTTCGGCCACAGAAATCACCATATCTGCGTCCAAACGAAAGCGTTCGCGTGTCCAGTCTTTGACACGTTTGAGCGCCGCACGCTGTGGCGGGCTTCGGTCGATTGTGCCAAAATTGGATGTGTTCAGCATATTGGCCCGTATGAGTGAAAATCTTCACATTTGGAAGAGCTTCTTTGCAAAGATAATCCTTGACCAGCAGCGCTGCGGCTCGGTACCAAACAATACAAGCTATCAACAATTCTAGGGAGATCCAAATGGTAGAAAAAGTCCTCGCCTCCGTCAAAACAGGCCCAAGCCAGTTGGAGATCCGCGAATTCCCGATGCCAGAGATTCCATCCGATGGCGCGCTGATGAAGATGGAAGTTGCCGGCATCTGCGGCACTGACGTCAAAATGTATAAGGAAGCGCTGCGCGGCGGCCCAGTCATCATGGGTCACGAGAACATTGGCTATATTGCTAAGGCGGGCCGTGACTTCACAGCCCGCAAGGGCTTCAAGGAAGGCGATCTCGTTTTCCTCGAACATTACGTGTCATGCGGCAAATGCGAATGGTGCCATAGCGGCCAGTATCGCCATTGTGAGTCGACCGATTGGCGCTCGAATCCAGACGGCATTCGTTACGGCTATTCGTCATGTGATCGCGCACCGCATCTTTGGGGCGGCTTTGCGCAATATGTTTACCTGCCATGGAACTCGGTGTTGCATCACGTGCCACGCGGTGTCTCACCAGAGATCGCTGGCCTCGTCACACCAATGGCCAACGGTATTGAATGGGCCTTGTTCGATTGCGGCGTCGGCTACAATTCAACTGTGCTGATTCAGGGTCCCGGCCAGCAGGGTCTGTCACAGACCATCGCTTGTAAGCAGGCTGGCGCGTCGCTCATCATCGTCACTGGCACCAACAAAGACGCAGCGCGTCTTGCTGCTGCAAAAACCTTTGGTGCTGATTACGTCATCAACGTGCAGGAAGAAGATCCAATTGCACGCATCAACGAAATCACTGGCGGCAAGGGCGTTGACGTCGTTCTCGATTGCACAGCAGGTGCTGGCACTGCGCCAATCCTGCTCGGCATCGAAGCGATGAAGCGCAAGGGCGGCACGATGATCATCCAAGGCGAGATGGGCGATTTCCCCAACTTCCCAATTGGCAAGATGACAGTGAAGTACATCACGCTCAAGAGCGCACGCGGCCACAGCTACAAGGCTTGCGAATTGGCTCTCGAGCAATTGGCATCGCAGCGCTTCCCGCTCGACATCATGACCACACACACATTCGGTTTGAAAGATGCCGAATGGGCGATCAAATCGGTCGGTGGCAT
>CAIUDK010000255.1 GCA_903897875.1 uncultured Hyphomicrobiales bacterium | reverse complement strand
GCCCTGCCACCAATCACGCGCCGGCCACTGCGCTGGGCCAGCGGTCGTGCCATCCCAATCCTTCGGTTGCTCGACTTGCGGCTGCTCATAATCGGGCGCGAGGTTGCAAGCTGTTAATGGCAGCAGCAATGCAAAAGCAATCCAGCGATGAGGGGTGCGCATGATCGCCATCACTCAGCCCCTAGGGCTACGACGGGATCAAGATGCGCAGCCTTGCGCGCTGGCATATAGCCAAACACAATGCCAGTGAGGAAGGCGCAGCTAAAGGCGAGGATGACGGGGAAGACGGAGAAGGTGATTGGCGTGCCAAGGCTCGCGATAATGAGTGCAACAGCCAGTCCTAACGCCGCACCAATGAGACCGCCAAGCCCCGACACAAGCACAGCCTCGCTCATAAATTGCTGCAAAATATTGATGGTGCGCGCGCCATTGGCGACACGAATACCAATTTCGCGCGTGCGCTCGGTGACGCTCACCAGCATGATGTTCATCACACCAATGCCGCCCACCAGAAGCGAGATCGCACCAACAGTGCCAAGCAGAATGGTTAGCGTGTTTTGCGTGGCAGCAGCCGCCTCTACCACGGAGGCCATGTTGCGAATGCGGAAATCTTCCGTGTAATGGCGCGAGATCAGCAGGTCGGTGATCGCCGTTTGCGTGGCGTCAATTTGGGAAAGATCGTCAACCAGCACTGTGATGGTGCGCAAAAAGCGGCGACCAAAAATGCGCAAGCCGCCCGTCGTCACAGGCACAAAAATGGCGTCGTCCTGATCGGAGCCCCAAGGTGTTGCGCCCTTGGATGACATCGTGCCAATGATTTGAAACGGCACATTGTTGAGCAACACATACTGGCCAATGGGATCGCTGCCATCAGGAAAAAGATCCTTCAAGGCCGTCTGACCAATCACGGCCACGGGCGCATAGCCGTCCACATCGTCCCAGCTGATAAACGCGCCTTCGCTCAACGGCCAATCGCGTGCGGTGACAAAATCTGGCGAGATGGCATAGACGTCGGTCCAATTGTCGACATGGCCGACACGCGCGGTGAGGCCGCCACCAATTTCTGGCACAGCGGCGCGCACATTGGGAATGAGCTCGATGGCTTCGGCATCTTCCTGCGTCAATGTAGATGTTGTGCCACCTACACGAATATTTGGCGCGCCGGGACGGATAAGCAGAAGATTGGTGCCCATAGCGCCAATGCGCGTCATGACCGCATCCTTGGCGCCATCACCAATCGCCATCATGGCCACAACAGACGCAACGCCAATCACAATGCCGAGCAGTGTGAGGACGGTGCGAAAAATATTCACCCGCAAAGCCCATAGCGCCATCTTCAACGCCTCGCGCCCTTCAACAAACCATTGCGCGGCTGCGCGGTGCTGAAATTGCGGGACGGATTGTGCGGGCAGTGTCGTTTGTGTGTGACCGCTATCGGCAACAATCACACCATCGCGCAATTCAATGACGCGATCAGCGTGGCTCG
This sequence comes from uncultured Hyphomicrobiales bacterium, assembly GCA_903897875.1. Taxonomy (GTDB): domain Bacteria; phylum Pseudomonadota; class Alphaproteobacteria; order Rhizobiales; family Beijerinckiaceae; genus Terripilifer. Next base: position 2,532 of record CAIUDK010000255.1, on the reverse strand, counting down.
CCACTTCGCGATCATGGGTGATGAGAACGACGGTGTGGCCCTCATCGCGTAAGCGTTTGAGAAGCGCGATGACTTCCTTACCGCTCTGGCTGTCGAGTGCGCCGGTGGGCTCATCGGCAAAAATAACGTTGCCGCCATTCATCAGCGCGCGCGCAATGGCGACACGCTGTTGTTGGCCACCCGACAATTGGTTGGGGCGATGATCGAGGCGCTCAGCAAGGCCCAAAGATGTGAGGAGTTCAGCAGCGCGCGTGCGACGTTCATCGGCCGATGTGCCAGCATAGACGGCGGGCATTTCGACATTCTCAACGGCAGAGGCCGTGGCAATGAGATTGTAGCTTTGGAAGATGAAGCCAAAGGCATCACGGCGCAGGCCGGCAATTTCGTCTTGATCGAGTTCGGCTGTGTCCTTGCCGCAAAACAAATAGCGCCCGCTGGATGGTTGATCGAGACAGCCCAGAATATACATGAGCGTTGATTTGCCAGAGCCCGACGTTCCCATGATGGCGACAAATTCGCCCGCATGGATGGTGAGGCTGATGCCCTTGAGCGCACGAACAGTGACATCGCCGGTGTTGAAAGACCGGGTGATGTCGAACAGTTCAATGACGGGCTGTGGCGTCACGGCAACCTCAATGGTGTGCGTGCGCCGCGCTTTTGCGAGACGTGCGTGCCAATCACAATCTTTTCACCCTCAGCGACGCCCGAAGACACTTCGGCCACAACACGGTTCATGACACCGACGGTCACGGTGCGATCTTCCACGCTGCCATCGGGCTTTTGCACTTGCACGCGATAGCGATTGGCTTGCGTGCCATCGCCTGCTCCTGCGCGTGGGCTTTGTGGGCGGGGGGCTTGCGCGCTGCGCGGTGTGTCGGCTGATGCTGCGGGTGTGGCAGGGCGCGTGCCGCGTTGACGCTTGCCATCGAGTGGCTTGAGCGCGGCGACCGGCACTTTGATGACATTGTCGGCTTTGCCGCTAACGAAAAACACTTGCGCCGTCATCTGGCTGCGCAATTCGCCGTTGGGATTTGGAATGTCGAAGAGGGCTTTGTAGAGCACCACATTGTTGAGAATATCGGGCTCTGGCAAAATTTGCCGCAGCTTGCTCTCCCAACGCTTTTGGTTCTGGCCAAGAGTGGTGAAATAGACATCCATGCCAACGCGCAGACGATTGATGTCGGCTTCTGACACGGAGGTTTGCACGGTCATGGTGGAGAGATCAGAGATGCGCAAAATGATCGGCGCTTGCTGGTTTGCATTCAGCGTCTGGCCTTGTTTGGCGAGCTGCAAAACAACAGTGCCAGCCATTGGCGCGCTGATCTTTGTGTAACTGAGATTGGCTTCATCCGCCATCAGTGCGGATTCGGTTGTTTTGATTTGCGCATTGATGACATCGATTTGCGCAACGGCAGAGGCGAGATCGGCTTGCGCGCTTTGATAAAGATCTTCGCTGGTGGCATTGGCTTTTTTGAGCGCAGTCTGGCGGTCAAATTGTTGTTGTGACAGACGCAGCTTGGCTTGCTTGTCAGCCAATTGGGCCACCAAACTCAAGAGCTGCGCGCGGTCCCCATCGACCTTGGTGCGCAAGACAGTTGAATCAATCTCTGCCAGCAGATCGCCCTCTTTGACGGACTGGCCGAGCTCCACATAAATCTTGCGCAATTGTCCCGACACCTGCGTGCCGACTTCCACATATTCGAAGGGCTGGAGCGTGCCAACGGCGGTGGTGCTGTCTTCAATATCGCCGCGCTCGGCAGCAATTGTCACATAGGTGATGGTGGGCTGGCCGAAGGGATCGAGCCAATACCAGCCAGCGCCGGTGAGCAAAACAACGGCAAGCAAGGCGCGACGCCAATGGAGCCGCAGCGTTTGGTAAAGGGCAGATAAAGATATGGAGGCGGGCAGCAGCGTCATGAGGCCGCGCACATCACATGCTGGTGGCAATCGGACATAAAACACTCTCCCAGCGGTCGCCTGGGGCAGCGACTCACCCGTGGTTAAGCTAATACTTAACGGTTTATTAAGCGACGCCTGAAGCTGCGTTTGGGGAACTTAGACATAAAAAAAGGCCGCCCTTAGGCGACCTTTTGGTTTCTCGGGGTGGAGGGCGTGGGGCCCGCAGGCCTTAGACGGCAGCGAGCAACTGGCTGCGGGCTGCACCAATCGACTGTTCGCGGGCTTCTGGGCCAAAGGCCAGCTTTTCGGCGCGCACGAAGGTGACGTCCTTAATGCCGATAAAGCCGAGCATTGTGCGCAGATGTGGCTCTTGCGAATCCATAGGCTGGGCTGGGCCTTCGCTATAGAGGCCGCCGCGTGGCATGATCACGATGGCGCGCTTGCCTTCCAACAGGCCAACTGGGCCGGTCTCGGTGTAGCGGAATGTGACGCCAGCGCGCAGCACATGGTCGAACCATGCCTTGAGCGTGGAGGTGATGCCAAAATTATACATGGGCGAGCCAATGATGATCGTGTTGGCTTCCTTGAGTTCGGCGATCAGCTGGTCGGACAGGGCCCGGGCGGCGAGCTGGG
>CAIUDK010000254.1 GCA_903897875.1 uncultured Hyphomicrobiales bacterium | reverse complement strand
GTGAGCGGCTTGATCTCCATGGGCGCACCCACAAGCGCGTCCCAACTATCGCCACCGCCATAAGTCACCACAACTTTGGTGTGGTGGATCAGATAATGTTTTTCGGCGGGCTCCCAATAGGGTGAGGGCTCCAGATAAAACACTTGATCGCCGGGCTTTTCGATTTTGTAGCGGGCAGCAAACGCTGCTTTGCCGTCAACAGTTTTGGGCGCAAGGGCGGCGCGCAGATCGGTCTTTTTGCCATCGCTCAACACACCAAAGGCCGTAGGCTTGCCCATATCAATCGTGGGGCCGCCTTCCACGGGATGGGTAAACAGCAAGGAGAGATCAACGCTGCGGTCACCCTGATCAGGCACGACATCTTGGTTGGGGATCAACTCTTGGAAATGCGCGCTGGCCGGCGTGAGGCTCGCCATCGATAGAAGGGCCAAAGACAGAAGGCTGATTGAAGTGGGCGCGCGCATGGATCCTCCAGAGGTTGTCTTCTTATTTGTATGAACTTATCTAATGTTTGTCATACACCCGCTTTGACTGTCAACCACGCCCGTGATCTGCAAGACCGTGATCTGTCTGCCATGGGTCACGTAAACCAAAGTGGCGTTGGGCTTTAATCTATGCGGGGTCTTGTGGGTTCTCATCAAATTGCTGTGATTGGTGCAGGTATGGCGGGGCTGACGGCTGCGCGTGACTTGCAGGCTGCGGGTCTCGATGTCGTGATCTTTGAAAAGAGCCGCGGCGTGGGCGGGCGCATGTCTACGCGCCGAATGGACGCGCTGGCCTTTGACCATGGCGCTCAATATATGACCGTGCGCGGTGCCTATTTTGCCGAGCTTCTCAAATCATCAGCGCTTGCCGACGCCGTGGCCCCATGGGGACCAAAAGATGCCGGGCGCTTTGTTGGCACCCCATCCATGAATGCGCTGCCCCGCGCACTGGCCGCGGGCCTTACCGTCCAGACTGAGCGCACGGTGAAAGCCTTGGAGCGCGTTGGCGACGGCTGGCGCTTGGACTGCGCGGAGGGGCGCGACGAGCGTCTGTTCGATGCCGTCCTCCTTACCGCCCCTGCCGCCCAAACTCTGGCCCTCCTACCTGCTGACAGTGAACTGCGTGGCCCGGTGGAACATGTGCGCTATGCGCCCTGCTGGACTGTGATGCTGAGTTTTGACACTGCCTCTTCAGCCGCGATCCCCGATAGCCAGCGCCCTCTGTCTGGCCCCATCGCTTGGGCTGCACGCAATTCACGCAAACCCGGCCGCGATTCCTCGCCAGAAAATTGGGTGATTCACGCCACCGCCGAATGGACGCGCGCGCATTTGCAAGACCCAGCGCCGCAAGTCATCGCCGATCTGCTCGCCGCCTTTCGTGAAATCACGGGCCATATTGCTGAACCCACAATTCGCGTCGGCCATCGCTGGCTCTATGCGCTCGTGGAGCAAAGCGCTGGCGTCGATCATTTGTGGTCCCCCGCCATGCGCGTTGGTGCGGCAGGTGATTGGTGCATTGGCCCACGCGTGGAAGCCGCCGTTGAAAGCGGCCACGCCCTTGCTTTGAGCGTGATCAAAACTTTGCTCCCAAAAGGCTAGATAGATGAACACTCTCGATGCTGGATATAACGCACTTGTCATCGGCGCTCATGGCGGCATTGGCAGTGCGCTTGTGGCCAACCTCAAGAGCGATCCCAACTGCGCGCATGTTGTGGGCCTTTCGCGCCAGACCGAGCCCATGCTCGACATCACGCGTGAAGACACAATCGCACATGCGCTGCAAAGCGTTGCGTCACAAGGCCCGTTTCATCTCATCCTCATCGCCACAGGCGCGTTGACGATTGATGGACGCGGACCCGAAAAACGGCTTGCTGATTTGAATGCTGAGGCGCTGGCACGATACTTCGCTGTTAATGCGATCGGCCCGGCCTTGGTGATGAAACATGCGGTGGATCTTTTGCCCCGCTCTGGCCGCTCATTCTTGGGTGCGATTTCAGCGCGCGTGGGTAGCATTGGCGATAATAAGACCGGCGGCTGGTATGGCTATCGCGCCTCAAAAGCTGCGCTCAATATGTTGATCAAAACAACATCGATTGAAGTGGCGCGCAAACGGCCTGAGGCCATTGTAGCAGCGCTTCATCCAGGTACCGTGCGCACATCCTTGTCGGCCGCCTTTGCAGGCACGCACACAACATTTTCAACCGATGAATCGGCGAGCTTTCTGCTGAATGTTTTGGATGGTCTGCCAACAGGCTCCAGCGGATCATTCCACGCATGGGATGGCGAAACAATTGAATGGTAGAACGCAAAAAGCCCTCCCCCGCAGATGCGAGAGAGGGCTTTTTTGTTTGAGATTAGGCCGCTTTAGCGTGCATCGTGGCGGGTGTGAAGAACACCACCATATTGGCCAGCACGATTGTTCCAGCTAGAAAATAGAAGGTCGCCGTCAGCCCATAATGATCGGCAATCATGCCCGAAATAAACGGACCAATTGCTGAGCCCACAGCCTGCGTTCCAAACATCACGCCAATGGCGCTGCCGCCCATATGTTTTGGCGTGGCATCCAGCAACCAAGCTTGCAACACAGCGCGGATGGAAAACAAGAAGAAGCCCAACACGGCGATGAAAAACACGAAGGCATTTGATTGGCCAGCAAAGGCCATCATTGCCAACACAACACCGCTCATCACCATGCTCGACATAACAATGCTGCGACGGCCAACCTTGTCCGACAAATGCCCCGCAATCGGTGCAGCAATAAAGCCCGCGGCTTGCAGAGCAAACATGCAGCCACCCACCCAAGTGGGTGAATAGCCCATCTGTGTTGCTAAAAAGAGCGGCAAGAAAGTCATCAACCCATTCTGCGTCATTGAGCGAAAGCCCGAGCTCACAGACAAGAACACCAAGGTTGGATTTTTCAACAGCTCACCAAAGCCACCAAGCACTTTGCGAAGCCCAGCGCCCTCGGGTGCAGCAGATGAACCGTCTGATTTCACCTCTGGTTTTGCGCGCGTTTGGATGCGGCCCAGAATGACGAAAATGAGAACTGACATCACAACGCCGGGCAAAATATTGATGACGACAACTTCACGCCAAGTGAAGGCGGTGAGCAAAAAGCCCGCAGCCAAAGGCGCAAACGCATCGCCGACATTGCCGCCCATGCCGTGGAGCGACACAACCAAACCCTTGCGATCAGCAAAGCGGCGCGCCAACCAAGGGATCGCCGTGGGGTGCCAAAGATTATTGCCGATGCCCACAAGTGCGGCGCAGGTCAGCAACATCCAATATTCATGCGTGAAGCTCATCACATAATACGGCAGGCCGATCCAAAATAGCGACACCGCCATCAACATGCCCTTGCGACCAACGGAATCAACCAAAATGCCGCCCGGCACATTGGACACCGCCCCCGCCGCATATTGGACCGCCAAAATAGACCCAATCTGCCCATAAGTAAGGCCAAGCTCAGCACCGATGAGCGGCAGCAAAAGATAGAAGGTGGCCGGATACCAATGGGTGAGCGCATGGCCGATGGTGATGAGCCAGACTTCAGCAAACGAATTTTTGGCGTCCAAATCGCCAGAGGCAGTGACCGCGCTCATATATCCCCCAATGAGTCTTAGTTCTTAGATCTCTTGCAACAATGCTCCCGTGCTGGTTTGGGGTCAATGGTGGGAGCTGACAAACACCCATTGTCAAAATATCATAAAGTGATACTTTTTGATGCTCAGGAGATCCCAAATGGCCTCTAGCTACACATTAGGCGAACATTTCGAGGGCTTCGTAAAAAGCCTCGTGCAAAGCGGCCGCTACGCTTCAGCCAGCGAAGTCATGCGCGACAGCCTGCGCCTGATGGAAGAGCGCGAAAACAGACGCAAAGCAAAGCTCGAAGCCCTGCGGGCGGACGTGAAAGATGGGCTGGAGAGCGGAGACTCCGCCCCGTTGGATATGGCAGAGGTGAAGGCTGCGGCGCGTGTCAGGCGGGATGGGGTGCGAGATGGCTTGAAGGCCAAGAACTAGCATGAGGCGCGATATTTTCCGCACGCCGCTGGCACGGTTAGACCTCATCGAAATTTGGCAATTCATCGCCGATGATAACGAAACTGCAGCAGATCGACTGCTTGATCGTTTCGAGACCACCCTTAAAATGATTGCGGATAATCCTAAAGCCGGACGCGCCCGCCCGGAATTAGCGGACCACATCCGCAGCTTTCCAGTGGGAAATTATATTCTGTTTTATCGGCTCACAGATTTAGGCATCGACCTTGTCCGTGTACGGAGTGCATATCTCGATATTCAGCCTGATGATGTTGACTAGAAATAGCGACCACCCCCCACACCAACATTGACGCCCCACCCCTAACCCTGTAGGTCTCTGATTGCTGCTTCGCAGCAGAAGGGGCTCCAGTCGCGTAAGTCGATCATTGATCGGCGATCTGTTGAGCAACTCCCAACCCCTGACCGACAGCCCAATACGCGGGGTTTGTCTCCACACCCCCCACGTTTTAACCCAAGGGGCGCATGTTTGTGCGCGCCATCGGTTTGTTTTGGAAAGCACCACTTTCACTCAATTTTCTGACCTCGGACTTGCCGAGTCCTTGCTTCGTGCCCTCCGTCAGGAAGGCTACGAGACCCCTACCCCTATTCAAGAGCGCGCCATTCCACCTTTGCTTGAAGGCCGTGACCTTTTG
>CAIUDK010000253.1 GCA_903897875.1 uncultured Hyphomicrobiales bacterium | reverse complement strand
GAAATATCCAGACCGCTTTGCTGGCTATACGGCCTCTGTGTCGATGAACCATCCAAAGGCGCATGAAGAGCTGGAGCGCGCCTTTAAAAATGGCGCCAATGGCGTTCAAATCTACACCAATGTGAACGGCCGCCCGCTCGATGAGCCCGACTTCTACCCAATCTTTGAAGTCGCTGCCAAATACAACCGCCCCATTTTGCTGCACCCAGCGCGTACAGCAACCATGACCGATTATAAGAGCGAGGAGAAATCCAAGTTCGAGATCTGGTGGACGTTTGGCTGGCCCTACGAGACCAGCGCTGCCATGGCCCGCATTGTCTTCTCAGGCATTATGGACAAATTGCCAGAGCTCAAGATCGTGGCCCATCATCTGGGTGCCATGGTGCCCTACTTTGAAGGTCGCGTGGGTCCGGGCTGGGATCAGCTGGGCAAGCGCACGACCGATGAAGATTACGGCGCCCTTCTCAAGAGCATGAAGAAGCGTCCGCTCGATTACTTCAAGGACTTCTACGCTGACACGGCCACCTTTGGCTCGCGTCCAGCCACGGTCTGCGGCATCGAGTTCTACGGCACGGACCGCGTGCTGTTTGCCTCCGATTGCCCGTTCGATCCTGAAAAGGGCCCCGGCTATATCCGCGACACCATTCGCGTTCTGGAATCAATCGACATGCCACAGGACATGCGCGAGAAGATTTCTTACAAAAATGCGATTCAACTGTTTGGCCTGAAAGGCTAAGCTTTAGATCTTGCCTTGCCCGGCACATGCTGGGCGAGGCACCTCTCTTGCCTTTATTTGCAGCTAGACCTTTAACGCGCGCCATTCATCTATACATTTGTCATGGCGTCCGACATGAGTCACATGTTGGTCCATCAGGAAATCCCTGTTTTGGAGCATTTATGACAATCTCTCATTCTATTCCCAAGCATTTGAGCCCAGAGGCTCTCAACACTTTATTTAACGACGCCCGCACGCATAATGCTTGGGCCGATCGCCCCGTGCCTGAGGCCCTCCTGCGCGAAGCTGTTGATCTCATGAAAATGGCACCAACCAGCGCCAACAATTCGCCGCTACGCCTTGTCTTTGTGCGCTCGCCTGAAGCTAAGGAGCGCCTGAAGGCCACGCTGGCCGCCGGCAATGTTGAAAAGACAATGACAGCACCTGTCACCGTGATTGCCGCGCATGACCTGAAATTCTACGAACATCTGCCACGCCTGTTTCCGCACACAGATGCCAAATCATGGTTTTCGGGCAATGAAGCTTTTGCCAATGATACCGCTTACAAAAACGGGACTTTGCAGATCGGCTATCTGATCTTGGCCCTTCGCGCCGTTGGTCTGGATGCCGGACCGATGACGGGTTTTGATAATGCAAAGCTCGATCAAGAGTTCTTTGCTGGCACCAGTCTGCGCTCGAATGTTCTCATCAACATCGGCTATGGCGACGCCTCGAAATTGTTTCCGCGTAGCCCGCGGTTCAATTTTGAAGAAATCGCTAGCTTCGTCTAATAAGACGAGCCGGATCGAGGCATCTTGATCCGGCTCACTTGCTTTCCTGTTCCCGCTTCAAAGGTCAATCATGTCAAATCCCCGTCCCGTCATGCTGGTTGTTCTCGATGGTTGGGGATGGCGCGAAGACATCGCTGACAATGCGGTGCGTCAGGCCAAGACGCCGAACTTTGATCGGTTGTGGGAGACATGCCCGCACAACTTTCTCATCACATGCGGCGGTGACGTTGGTCTGCCAACTGGGCAGATGGGCAATTCCGAAGTTGGCCATTTGAACATCGGCGCTGGTCGCGTCGTGATGCAAGATTTGCCGCGCATCACCCATGCGATGGACACGGGCGAGATTGCACAAAATCCGCATCTGCTAGCCTTCATCAAAACCCTGCGCGAGAGCAAAGGCACCTGCCATCTGATGGGCCTTGTGTCGCCGGGCGGCGTTCATTCGCATCAAGATCACGCCGCCGGTCTGGCCCGCGTATTGGATGCAGCTGGTATTCCAACCGTTGTTCATGCCTTTACCGATGGCCGCGATACGCCGCCGCGCTCGGCTGATGAAGATATCAAACGCCTTCGCGCAGCTCTGCCAGCCTCCGTTGCTATTGCAACAGTGAACGGCCGTTATTTTGCGATGGATCGCGACAATCGTTGGGAGCGTGTGGGCAAAGCCTATCGCGCCATGGTTGATGCCGATGGCCCGCGTTTTTCTGACGCCCTTTCAGTTGTGACAGATGCCTATGCGCATGATGTTAGTGATGAATTCGTCATCCCGGCAGTCATTGGCGATTATGCTGGCATGAAAGATGGCGACGGTATTTTGAGCTTCAATTTCCGCGCTGATCGCGCGCGCGAAATTCTGGGTGCCATTCTCGATCCAAACTTCAAAGGCTTTGAGCGCAAGCGTGTCATTCGCTTTGCCGCAGCTGCTGGCATGACGCAATACAGTCAGGACCTCAACGCTTTTATGGCGACATTATTCGCGCCGCAAAATCTCGACAATGTGCTGGGCAAGGTCGTGGCCGATGCCGGATTGCGCCAGCTTCGCATGGCTGAGACCGAAAAATATCCGCATGTGACCTATTTCCTGAATGGCGGCGAAGAGGCCCAATATACGGGGGAAGATCGCATCATGGTGCCCTCCCCCAAAGTAGCGACCTATGATTTGCAGCCAGAAATGTCGGCCCCGGAATTGGCCGCTAAAGCTGTCGAAGCAATCTTGTCGCGCACCTATGATCTGATTGTGCTCAACTTCGCCAATCCCGACATGGTGGGGCATACGGGCAGCCTACCTGCCGCGATCAAAGCCGTTGAAACAGTGGATGCCTGTCTGGGACGTATTGTGCAGGCTTTGCAAGATGTTGGCGGTGCGTTGGTGGCAACAGCCGATCACGGCAATTGCGAAATGATGCGCGATCCTGTCACGCACGGCCCGCACACGGCCCACACGACAAATCCAGTTCCGGTGTTCGCATTCAATTCAGGTGCTGGCGCATTAGCACAAGGGCGCTTGGCGGATCTGGCACCAACGCTGCTGGATTTGATGGGCCTGAAAATTCCTGCTGAAATGACAGGGCAATCTCTGCTTAGAGAAAAATAGGCAGCGATAAATCAGCGATTAAATCGCTGGCTGCGAATGGGATGGCGGCCAGCGATTTCTGCGCCGGCATCCTCGGCCAGACTGACGAAGGTGAAGACCGATAGAGCCGATACGCCGCCCACAATCGCAAAGGCCCATCCGAAGGCTGAGAGCGGAATATGGGCCGCGCCATCGGACGCCTGATGCAGAATAAAGGCGGAGATGGCGACACCCATGGTGAGCGAAAGGCGCTGTGCCATTTGTGAAAAGCTGGTGGCCTGGCTCATCAAGGGCGAGTCGATCTCAGCAAAAGCAATGGTGTTGAGCGCAGTAAACTCAAGCGAGCGAAACACGCCGCCAAAGAAAATGATCGCCATCATCAAGGCTTGCGGCATGTTGGGATTGATGGTCGCACACAGCACGATAAAGCCGCTCGCAATCAGTGAATTCCACATCAGCACGGATCTAAAACCAAACCGGCGCAAAACGCTGCGCGCAATCGTGCGCATGCCCAGCGAACCGGCTGCTGAGAAGAAGGTAACAAGCCCAGATTCAAAGGGCGTGTAGCCAAAGCCTTCTTGCATCAACAAGGGCAGCAGAAACGGCACAGCCCCAACACCTAAGCGAAACACCGAGCCGCCCGTGACACTCGCGCGAAACGTTGGAAAGCGCAGCATCGCCAAATCGAGAATGGGATTTTCGACACGCTTGGCGTGAAAAATATACGCAATGCTCGACGCAATTCCCGCGACCAGAATGCTGATCACCAGAGGATCAACGGAATTGTGGCTGATGACGGCATCAACGCCAAACAACGTGCCTGTGAGGCCAAAGCTGGAGAGGAAAAAGCCCAACCAATCGAAGCGCTTCACATCTTTCTCGCGCACGTCTTCAATATAGATGGTGGCGAGCACCAGCCCCAAAACGCCAATCGGCACGTTGATCCAGAAGATCCAATGCCAAGAGGCGACGGTGGTGAGGAAGCCGCCGACAATGGGGCCTAGAATCGGCCCGATCATGGCGGGCATGCCCATCAAGACCATGGCGGCGATCAATTCGGACTTTGGCACCGAGCGCACGAGAATCAACCGGCCAACGGGTACCATGAGAGCGCCGCCCGCACCTTGAACCGCCCGCCAGAACAGCATGGTGCCAAAGGTCTCGCACATGCCACAAAACACCGAGGCCGTGACGAAGATGATGATGGCGAGGCGGAAGATATGGCGGGCACCAAACCGATCGGCCACCCAGCCGCTGACCGGCAGAAAGGCCGCTAGAGACAGCATGAACACCGTGATGGCCAGATGGAGACGCAGGGGCGTCTCGTTTAGGGAGAGGGCGATGGCGGGGAGTGCGGTGGCAATCGCGGTCGCATCAAGGTTCTGCATAAACAGCGCACAAGCAACAATCAAAGGGACGATGGTGCGGCGCTGCAAATGGGACCTCCGTGGCTGGATATATGTTCCTAGCCAGATGCAGCAGTCAGGTCCAGCATTTGCGTGCGTTTGGGCCACATTCGTGAAGGTTAGCGGCTGAACAATAGAAAAAGGCGACCCGAAGGCCGCCTTTTTTAAGTCATGCTTTTTAAGCTTTGGAAGCCTGAATCAACCAGCGGCAAGATTGCCGTACTTGATCAGGTTCTCTTTCTGCTTCTCATTACGTGGAGGCAGATTAAAGAGGCGCGATGCCGTGCCGCCAAGGATGTTGTGCTTGGCCTTTTCAGTCAGGAACGGCAAATCATAGATGCTGCTTGGCAGATCGAAATCCCAATGTGGATAATCAGATGCGTAAAGCAGCTGTGTTTCGGCATTGATCATGCGGAACGTGGTCTGCAGGGCTTCCATGTCCTGAACTTCCATCGGCTGCGTCGAATAATACATATCGCGCATGTAGTCAGATGGCTTCTTCTTCAGGATCGGACATTCTGACGGACGCAGCATGTATTCGTGATCGAGCTTCTGCATCAAGAATGGGATCCAAGCCAGACCGGCTTCAATCCACAACACTGGCATCTTGGGGAAACGTTCGCCCATGCCATTCACCACCCAATTGGTGCAGTGAAGAATGTTGTACCAGCTGAAGCCCAGAGCATGAGCCGAGATAAAGCGGTTGCAGCTCTTGAACGTGCCATCGCCCCAGTTTGGACCAGAGTGGAAGGCAAGTGCCTGACCACGCTCTTGGATCGCAGCATAGAGCTTCATATAGGCGTTGTTATAGACGGCCATATCGCCGCGCACGGAGGTCACCATGTAACCGCCCACGCCCTTGCAATGGCCGAAGGTTTCAACCATGCGCAGACAGCCTTCAGGATCGCTGAACGGCAAGCACAGCATGGTGTAGAGACGGCCATTGGCTTCTGGCAGAACCTTTTCAGTGATCCAGCGTGCATAGGACCAGCAGAGTTCGAATTCCATTTCCTTCTGCGGATGCAGACCGACGTTCAACATGCCTGTTGGGAACAAACAGGAATAATCGACGCCCATGGCATCCATCCAGCGCTCACCCAGCTGCACATCGCGCTGACGGCCGGGCTCAGTCTTTTCAGAGCTGCGCAAAGGATAGCGAGACACGCGGCCACCCATGTCCTGATAGCCGGGCGTGGAAGGCAGAACGCTGCCGCGGGTCTTTGCAAGACCCGACATGGCCAGCTGACGAAACACGTCGTTCTCCATGTAAGGGAGAATTTCGCGAAAGTTTTCAGTCTCGTAATGATGCGCGTCGCAATCGACGATGAGCATTTCATCAAGCTTGCGATCGCGCACTTGCTTGGAGGCATGGGCGAGAAGCTTGCTGGTATTGAGTTCTTCAACAGAAACCCGGCGGCCACGATCAGCAATCAAATCCATGGTGTTCATCCCCTTGTTTTAGCAGAGTTCTTTATAGAACTGGTCCTGACGGGCTTAGCGCCCGCTCCAGGTCTGCCACATGCCCAATTCAAAAACTTGTAGATCCACAGCCTTTAGCAAAGCGCCACAGACCACCATTACATCGGTGGCTGAGACGAGTGAGTTATGGCTGATGACGCCTTCATGGATGTCGGCTTCCACCTGCGCGGCATAGGTCCGGCAAAGAGCTTCCATCAAGGCTTGCAAAGCGTGCGGTTGCAGCTGGTCGATCTCGTCCGCCACGAAGGCTTTTTCGATCAACTTAGCCAAAGCAAGCGCTTGTGCCGACAAAGCGGTATTCACAGGGGCTTTTTTGGCTGGAATTTTGCGCAGCACTTCCACTTTGGGTGCCGCTGCTTTTGGCGTTTTCGTCTTCTTGGCGCCAGCCTCTGCTTTTGGCTGAACACCGTGCCACATAGCCTTCACAAAGGCCGCCTTTTCAGACGGCGATGGCTCGGTTGCGAAGGCAGGTGCCAGAGTTTTGCTGGCAGCGGCCTTCTTAACAGGCGTCTTCTTCGCAGCTACCTTGGGGGCGGCTGCTTTCTTTGTGGTGGCTTTTTTGGTGGCGACTTTAGACAACGACGTAGACCTCATCGCCCTTGCACTTCACATCATAGCGACGCAATTTCAGGCGCTTATCGGCAACGCACGCACCGGTCTTCATGTCGTACTCATAGCCATGCCATGGGCAGACGAAGTTCATATCTGTTGGCGAAAACGATAGGCCCATGGATGTTTTGTCTGGGCGCAAATGTTCTTCAACGCGCGCAATCATTAGACCCTCGCAGGCCGGCCCGCCCGCATGGAGGCAGAAGTTGCTATACGCGTAAAATTCGCCGCCGTGACGGAACACGCCCACCTCGTCGTCGCCGATGCGGATGATCTGACGATCGCCATCCTTGAATTCTGACAACTTTCCGATGAATTGCTCGGTCATGGACGGCGGTCCTCCCCCTTCATGTCGGTCTTTGTGACCGCTCATTATGGGGATACTTTAGTAGTCATGCGATGGAAGTCCAAAACTATCGCGTTCGCTCTGCGCAAACTTTTTGTTTGGGCTGGCTCCAGATTCGCAAACTAATGCAATGGGCGGGCATATTCGCCAAAGGCGACCAAAATCTCGCGCGATATCTCTTCCAGAAAGGCATCAAGCGCCTGATTCCGGGGCATTGTGGACAGTTTGCCCTTCGCGTGCTGGACAAAATAGAGGGTCCTTGTCAGGGCTGGCCGGTCGATGCGACGCCCCATGAGGGTGCCGCGCTTCAACTCATCGGACGCCAAGGAATAGGGCATGATGGTCGCCCCAGCTCCGCGCTCAATGATCGCCTTCATGGAAATGATGGTTGGGACTTCAAAGCCAATTTTAAGCGGCAGGGAGAGCCGATTCGCCTCTGATTCCACAATCTGGCGGATAATCCCGCGCTCGCCAGCAATCACCAGCTCATTGGTCAAAGCCTCGGCCAGACTGACTGGCGCTGCGCTCACCCCCGAAACTGGGGCCGTCACCAGCAGCAGATCCTCTTCCAAGACGGCATGGCGGATCAATTCTGGTCGATCTTCAACATTATAGGCAAAGGCGACATCAATTTTCTCACTGAGGATCGCATCGACCAAAAATGCGCTGCGCTCTTGCACCAGAGTGAGGGCCACTTGAGGCATATCCTGACGGGCGCGCATCAAGAGATCCGAGCCCAAAACCAGAGCCATGGTGGATGACAGGCCTAAGCGAATCCGATCATGACCGGGTGCCGTCAGAGATTTGAGTTCGGAACGGGTATCTTCGACATCCGCCAAAATCTTTTGCGCGCGCTGAAACAGACGTTTTCCAGCATCGGTGGGCGTCACGCCGCGCGAATGACGGATCAGCAGTTCGACACCAAGCTCTTGCTCAAGCAAACGAATTTGCACACCGAGGGCGGGCTGGGCGACCTTCAAAAGATCAGCCGCCGCCGTCATATTTCCGGCTTCCACAATTTTCACAAAATAGGCGAGCTGACGGAAATTAATGGCCCAAATCCTTCAAAAGCTTGAGGCTTACAACAAGGGCGTGTCGTGATGGTGGGAATGACCATGCTCGCCATGACTGTGGAGCGGGCCTTCTGAACGCACAGGCACCAGATTGATCTGCCCAAAGCGAACACCGCGCTCGGCAATCGTAGCCTCGGCCAATTGGCGCACAACGCTGGTGCGGCCCCGAAACAGGGTGATTTCCATGCAATGGCGATGATCGAGACGGGTGCGCATGGAGGAAATGGTCAGATCGTGGTGTTCGTGATGGGCCTTATCGAGGCGGGCGGCCAGATCGCGGCCATCATAATCATAGACATAGGAAACGGCGGCTACGCAATGATCGGCAATCGGAGCCGTCTGGGATGACCGCATAAGACCGTCGCGCACGAGATCACGGATCGCCTCGGAGCGGTTGTTATAGCCAGAGCGCGCCATGAAGGCATCGATCTCGGCAGCTATACTGTCATCAAGGCTGATTGTTAGGCGCTGCACGGGCATCTCCTGAGCAAGTGTTCGTTAAACCTAG
>CAIUDK010000252.1 GCA_903897875.1 uncultured Hyphomicrobiales bacterium | reverse complement strand
CATTGAGGCAAAATAGCTGCGATCAACCACACATGAGGGGTCTTCAGCCGCTAGCGCGCCGGACACGAACGACATCGCAGCAAGTGCGATCAGTGTTCGTGAGCCTAAGACAGAAAGAAAATCATAACTCATTTTCACTGACTTCCCATTGTCATTAAAACATCAGATTTCACTTTGCTTCGGTCCGATTGGCTTTTTGAATACCAATCGATAAACGCCGCCACCATGATCATAATGGAGATACCGCTTATCAAAACCAAAGTTTGCAGCCAGAACTCCCCATAGAGTTCAGCAATAATCCAATGGCCGATCGCTGATAACAAGATGCCACAACAGAAGATATACAAGGAATGACGCCCGCATACCATCAATGGCCATGATGCACGATATCTAAGTATCTTGGCGTCGGGCGTCAGAAGTGTGGACACAACCAATATGGTCGCCAAAACATTGAGCAAACGCGGTGGTGAGAGTTGTGTTTTGTTTAGAGCCAGCACGGCATATTCAGCAAAGATGGATGCATTTGGATCATACAACTCAAGCGTCCAAAAGAACTGCACCATAAAGCCAGTGAGCGACACCACACATGCGCTCCAAAAGAGCCATTTGTTGGAAAGTTTTGCGTCGCCTCCAACAGCCTTATAGCGCCCCAACGCCGCTCCAAACAGGAACAGAAACTGCCAAGCAAATGGATTGAAAAACCATTTCGTCTCGGGGTCAGGATAGGTTGGCAAGGCGATGTTGCTATTGAATTGCACAGCGAGCCACAGTGAAAATGAGAGCGTCAACACCACCCATTGAAACTTGCGCAATCCCATGAGGAAGAAAGGCAGCAGAGTAAGGAGCACAATATAGAGCGGCAAAATATCCATAAAATCGGGCTGAAATTGTAATGTCAGCGCCATCATGATGGCTGTGCCGGGTTCCTTCAGAAAGTCCATGGCCCGAAATTCTTCGGCATAGATTGGGTTGTTAATCGCATCCGTCATATTTCCGATCAGCGCCATGAACAGCACGAACAAGAACACATGCGTCACATAGAGCTGCCATACGCGATGGAAGACGCGCAGCGACATCATCAAGCGCCCGGACGTCTCCATCACCCGCCCATAGACGAGCCCCGCCGTGTAGCCCGAGATAAAAATGAAGATCTCGGCGGCGTCATAGAGACCCGTGAACCGAATGGTAAACGTGCTCATCCAAGAGCCGGGAATGTGATCGACGAAAATGCAGAACAGCGCGAGTCCGCGGAAAAAATCCACCCTTAAATCGCGCGTTGGTTGAATGAGTTTAGTAATATCAGTTCTCATTGTTGAGTTTGCCAAGCTACAGTTTAAGCATAACAGCTATTGCAAACAACCTGACAAAATCATCATCGGTGGACAATAAGAAAGTTCGCCCTCTAATGATAAACATGTGCATGTCTTCACAATCTTGAATTGTATCGTCTCCCAAACTCGTCACTCGCAACGGCATTTTTATGGCTCGATGATCCGCCTTGCTCGTTCAATAACCTCTTTACTGGATGCATGCACGCGCTCAACGACCTGCTGCAATTTTTCACCAGAGGACGCGGTGATGGTGATGCGCACCTTGTCGGCATCAGCCAAGAAGTCCTTATCCGTCATGGTTGCTGCAAATCCAGCTCGCAGAATAGTCACAACGTCCTTAGGTGTTTCTGGTGGCACTGCATATGAGCGACCAAACAATTGCTGGCTCACAACAAGCTCCACGGCCTTTCGGTCAAGATCGTCTTTGATATAGGCCCAGACCTGGGGAACGCCCATTTTCGTCAATTCAGGTTCAGGATCTAAGCCGTCCTGCACCAAAACATTCAGCGCGCCATCGCGCAACCAATCAGGCTTTTGTGATTTCAGGCTGGACCAATCAAGGCCGCAAACGCCAGCAACCTCCCCACGCTCCATCGCAAGCATAATATCCGACGTGCCCTTGTAGCCGCTGATAATTTCAAACTTGGTGCCCGTTGCATGATTATGAAGTGCTACATAATCCCGCGTCGAACCACCTGCTTGGCTTGCAGCCATAATGGTCTTTTGCTTGAGCGCATCTTCATAGGTTTTCGTGGCCGAAGTCTTATAGGTCACGCACACACGCGTGCCACTATCGGCTGTGCCGATGTAATTGAATTTGGTGGGCTCAAACAAAGTGCTGGCGCGCTCATCAAGCAGGCGCCCCATAATGGCCCCCGGCATCAAGGCACCAATCACAGTGCCGTCCTTGGCAGCAACACGAAACAAATGTCCACCAGCAATCGCACTGCCAGCACCCGGCATATTGCGCGCGATGAATGTAGGTGTTCCAGGAATGTATTTGGGCATATGGCGCGCGACCGTCCGCGCATAGATATCATAGCCACCCGCAACGTCGGCACCAATTAACATTTCAACGGTCTTACCCGCGAAATAATCAGCTGCCGAAGCGCCATTCCAAGGCGCAATCACCGCTGTCACCAGCGTGATAATTTGGCCGAACTTCATCCTACTCACTCCCCTTGGATAATTTTTATCCATATTCTTTTTGGCCCAACATTTATGTGAGCCTTAAGCCATAGAATAACCTATGGCGGCATTGCGACAAGCCCTATCTTCAAGCCCAACTTATGGCCACTGCCAACGCGCCAAGGTCACGATGGCTTCGGGTAAAGGAACCATCTCCAACACCCATTCGGTACTGACCGACAGCGCCACCGCACCTATCAAAGAGATGACTGTTCCCAAGAGGATTCTCTCGCCAAACACTTCATGGTCTGGGCTCAATATTTTTGCAAAATAGATCCTGAAAAGGATCGACAGACGCTGAATGGGCGATACAACCGAGACGGGAGCAACAGCCAGCGCCATATAGCGAAACATTTGAGACACGCAGACGAACACGCCTGAAATGGTGAACCATTTTGCGGCCTCTGGTTTAATGTCCAAGACATGCTTCAATTGTCCGGGCCAAAACAGACACAGAGCAAAAGCAAGCGTCGCTGCAGTGTATGAAATAAAACCCGCCGCCACACTGGCGGGAATCCCACCGTGTTCCAATCCTAGGCGCACCAAAATTGGGCTGATGCCGTAGCCCGTGGATGACAGCAGCGCAAACAGATAGCCTTCAAACAAATCTGGCTTGAATGCGACCTTTCCATCAGCTTTGGCGGTCTCACTTTTCTTCTCTTCACCGCTCGTCAAACCAATGGCTGGGCCAAGCATAACAAGGCCAATTCCAATCAGTCGAAGCGGCGTCAGGACTTCATCAAGAATCCAAATGGCTGCAGCCAGCGTGAAGACGAGACTGGTCTGTTGCACAGGACCAACCAATACAGCGCCCATCGCCTTAGTTGCGCGATAGTTGCAATAACGACCCCAAGTGAAATGCGCCACGCCGGCTAGCGAAAGCCACATCAAGGACATGGGAGAGAATTGGAGCATGGCCTCCAGTGAGCCAAACGCCCATGCCGTCACGAGGAAAATGGGAATCCCAACGGGCAATGTTATGGCCAAAGCTTGGGCAACAGATCCGGTCAGCACGCCGCGGCGAACGCTGGCATTGTTAAGCGCAAAGGTCGCCGCAGAAAGCAGCGATAAGAGACCACCGAGCATTGAACCCCCACTTTATTATTCTTCATTATTCTTTTTGGCGGGCAGCTTAGCCCTCTAATCCCCTGCTTAGAGCATTTTTCAAAATGCACCAAACGCCACATTGCGAGCCCAGTCTGCGGGGGCTAAAGTGTCATCAAGAAACAAAAATACAAATGCAGTGGAGGATGCACTATGGACAAAATGATCAAATCGACCGTCATTCCAGAAGCCAACAGAGGCGCTGGCACGCCGGGCACAACAGATGTCTCACCGACATTGTTTAAGCTCGCAGCCCCCCTTCTCGACCAAGGCCGCTCAAACACACAACTCGCCCACACGTCCAATATGTGGGCCACGCTGAAGGTCTATGCGTCAGGTGGCGAAAATGGCCTGCATACCCATCCCAATGAAGATCACACCTTCGTCGTCATGCAGGGACGCGCCCGCTATTATGGACCCGATGGCGTCATTGGTGAGCGTGGCCCACTTGAAGGCATCATGCTTCCCGCCGGGGCCTATTATTGGTTTGAGGCTATTTCAGACGAGCCACTTGTTATTCTGCGCGTCGGCTGCCGCGTTGGGCAGCAAGATCCCGGCGGCCGCCTCAACATTCGCGGCGAGGTGATGGCTGGCGAGTCAGCAGAAAACAAGCAGCAGCCAGTCAAAGTGCGCGAAGGTGCCTACTTCGGCGGCTGAACTTAACGCCAAAAGCCAGAGCACAACGCGGCTTTCGTCAACCCCATTGCGTGTTGACGAAAGCCCAAACGCCTTAAGCGTGTTGATCGAATTGATAGCGCCCATATTCAGACGCCGCACTATCCCAAGACAGTGAGTGATGCGCTGATGCCGCAAACACGTCACGGAATTGGTGCTGCATGATATTGTCCATGAAAAGCGCACGCCCACCTGCCGAATTAAACAAACGGTGCGCGGCCTGCATCGCCAATTGTGCAGCATAGCAACAATTACGCTTGCCCTGCACTTGTTGCTCACGTGATACGATTTCATTGCGCTCAAGCACCTGCATGGTTTCGCGCAAAGCGCCCATATACATGCGCTCAGCCGATTCTAATTCTGCCGACGCAATACCCGCTGTCATCTGAGTGCCCATATCAGCTGCAACCTCCTTGCCGCGTGATTTACGTGGGCCTGTATATTCATAATAGGATTTCAACATGCCTTGCGCTGCGCCCAAAGCGACTGCGGCATAGCTCGCCGCCGACACGCCACCGCGCGGCAAGCGGAACACGGGCGCATCATACAAAGCCGACCCCGGCGCTGTGCCAGCGTCATAGGCTTTTTTGTCAATGATGCGATGGGCTGGCACAAATGCGTCGCTGACCACAAAACTGCGGCTACCCGTGCCAGCCAAGCCAACCGTATGCCAATCATCAACAAGCGTCACATCGCTCTTGGGGATCAATACCATGCAGCCCCGCTTGCCGCCCTCTTCCTCAATAAAGCCGCCGCAGATCATCCAATCGGCATGATCAATCCCGCTACAAAATCCATGCGTGCCAGACCAAAGCACACCGCCTTCAACAGACTTGGCCTTGCCCACGGCGGCCACCGCAACGCCGATGCGCGTGGTTGTGTCCTTGCCCCACACATCGTCTTGCGCTTGCTTTGAAAAGGTCGAGAGTTTCAGCGGATTGTCCGCAAGCACCATATAAACCCAAGCTTGCGAGGCGCAGCCTTGTGCCAAACGCTGAATGATTTCACACAGCACATCATAGCCCATTTCATATCCGCCATAGGCGGCAGGCTGACACACTTTTAAAAGGCCCGTGCTGATATAATCTTGCACAGTCGCATCAGGACATCGACGCAAAGCTTCGGCTTCTTGGCTGCGGGAGCGCAGCACTGACACAAGCGCATCCGCCTTCGCCAACATCTCTTCAGCGGTGACTGTCGCATTGGCGTGGGATTTATTCTTATCGAGCATTGTTAAAAGCCTTCGCTAAATTTACTGACCAAGAAGCTGCTTGAGCCGGTCGATAACTTTTGGTGGGGATTTGTAGGATTGAACAATAATGTCCTGAATCTGTTCGCCCGTGCGCGGCGTATCTGCGCCTAAATTGGCCTTCGCCTGTTCGGCAAGAAATTCAGGGTCATTGATGCTCTCCCAAAACGCTTTGCGGATCGCCACAACGCGGTCTTTGGGCACATTGGGCGGCAAAAGATAAGGTCGCCCCGTGGCAATCGGGCCAACAGCAGCGCGCCATAGCAAACGATCTTCTTCATTCTTTACGAGATCAAAAATGAAGGGCACATCAGGCAGATGCTTTTCTTTCTCTGCGCCATATTGCACGAGCAACTTCACCTTTTTGCTGGAAATCCAATCAGGCCGCGTGGCCATCAGGCTGTTGTAAAATGCACTCGGATAACCATCAATCTCGCCGCGTTCCATCGCCAACAAAGCGTCATTTTGGCCCGGATACCCAACAATCAGCTTAAGCTTTAGCCCGAGCGTTTCATTGAGAATGCGCGCATAAAAACTCGGCGTTGAATTGGCGCCAGACGAACCCATTCTGAGTTCATTGACCTTGGCATCTTCAATCGAATTGGCCGGTGAATTTTGCCAAATTGTCAGAATGCTTGTCTCAACACTTGGCGAGCCTAACCAATGAAATTTGGTGGGGTCATACATCGCTTCTTTGGTTCCAAACAATGGTTCAAAAGGCGTGTTGTTTTGCACCGCGCCAATGACAAGACCGTCACTTGGCGCGACGGAATACAAATGATTGCTAGCAACAATTCCACCAGCGCCGGGCATATTGCGCACGATAACATTCGGCTGTCCGGGAATATGCTTGCTGAGGTAGCGCGAGAGCATGCGTGCCAGAGTGTCATAGCCGCCACCAGTGCTTGAACTGACCACGATACTGACAGTCTTGCCACGATAGAAATTTTCAATGGCATCAGCGGCTTTTGCAGACAGACTTGCTTGGGTCAAAAATAGCCCAAAGCAAATTATACGCCCGATTTTAACCATCAGCGATCTCTCCCCCTAAGGCCGCTTTGCGGGCCATTTTGCGAAAGTCTATCAGGTCAAAGTCAAACTGCAAGCTCACGACACGGCAATATAAAATTCAAATGTGGGCGGTGAATTTGGCCAGTTATATTGCCACCCCGCCCTCAACCCCCTAACTTACACTTCAAAGGCGAGCGTTGAACTCGCTGACAAGAGTCGAGACTACAAGCGGAGGATACGATGAAGGCTGAGGGCGTTCTACATTTCACGATTCCAGTCAAAGATCTGGATATTTCGGAAGCTTTTTATACGGGCGTTCTTGGCCTGACCCGTGTGCGGCGCAACAATCACATGGTCTTCATGCGCTGCGCCGACAGCTATTTCGTCCTCACGCTTTCTGAAAACCCCATTACCCCCAATGTCGGCGACAAGCATGACATTCACACAGCCTTTATCTACCGCGGCTTAGCCTATGATAAGATGAAGACTTTCTTGGCAGATCAGAATATTCGTATATTCAAAGAAGAAGATCGTTCCCACGGAACATTCCAAGGCCGCAGCGCCTATTTCCACGACCCAGATCGCAATGTGATCGAGATCATGGATCTGCACGGCTCGCCCATTCCCGAATAGCGATCTGCCCCTGTGCGGCAGTCCAAGGATAAAAACATGACAGATGATCTGATGCAGCGGAAATTAGATCATCTTGAATCCGTCTTGCACCATGATGTGAACGCGCGCACGGGCACTGGCTTTGCAGCCATCCAATTCGAGCATAATGCCCTGCCCGAATTGGATTTTGGCGCGATTGATCTTCACACCACATTCCTTGGTCGCCAGCTCGCAGCCCCTTTCTTGGTGAGCTCAATGACAGGCGGGCCAGCGCGCGCCAGCCATATCAATGAAACGATTGCCCAGATGGCGCAAAGCCTGCGCATTGCCTTTGCTGTGGGCTCTCAGCGCATTGCACTAGAAGGCAATCACACAGCGGGCTTTGATAGCGCATTGAGAAAACACGCGCCCGATGTGCCCATTCTTGCCAATATCGGCGGCGCGCAATTGCTGACGTGGGATGGTCCTGAACTCATCAGGCGCGCCGTTGGCATGATTGAAGCCGACGCCCTCATCATTCATCTCAACCCAATTCAAGAAGCTTTGCAACACGGCGGCGATCACAATTGGTCAGGTATTTTGGGCCGTATCGAAGCTTTGGTGCGCGAAGAGTCTTGCCCCATAGTCGTCAAAGAAGTGGGCTTTGGCATTTCAGCCGCCACTGCAAAACGACTATGGAATGTGGGCGTTCGCATCATTGATGTGGCCGGCTCAGGCGGCACAAGCTGGGCGGCTGTCGAAGCCGATCGCGCTTACAATCTGGAAGCACAACGCTTGGGCGAGACATTCCGAGATTGGGGCATACCAACTGCGCGCGCGCTGATGGATGTGCGCGCCGCCTGCCCTGATGCAACGATTGTTGCGTCGGGTGGTATTCGCACGGGCTTGGACGCAGCCAAAGCCATTCGTCTTGGTGCTGATATGGTTGGATTAGCCGCCGCTGTATTGCCCGCCATTCTTGATGGCCCCAAAGCGCTTGAGCTGCGCTTTGAGACAATCATTGCAGAGCTTAAAGTCGCTGCCTTTGGAACTGGCAGCGCGACACTTGCTGATTTGCGTCACGCGCCATTGCTTTAACGCATCATCGGCCTTTGAAAATCTCATCAAAGACTTTTTGAGACTCGCGCGCTTCATCGGCAGTTTGCAGAATAAGCACGGCCTTTTTCTCAGCCATACGCTGGCGCACATCAGGCGGATTTGTTGCCACATCTAGCCGTGTCGGCACGCGCCCACCCGACTTGGCAAATGCCTCTTGTGCTTGGCGGCTCAAGAGAAAATTCGCAGCCAATTTGGCGGCATTGGGATGGGGCGCTTTGGCGCTGATTCCTACAAAACCAAAAAAGAGCTGAACGGGGTCCAAGACAAAATAATCAGTCGCCCCGCCCTGCTGCTGAATGTTTGTGGTGAGCATGGAATAATTGGTGAGCGTGATGGCATATTCACCGGCCGCAATTTGGCGCGCCATCGCCAGATGTCCATCAACAAACACGGGCTTCAATTGTGCTGCGATGTCTTGCAGTAACTTTTTGCCCTTTTCCTTGCCATAATGCTGGAAAATAGCCTCCATCCACTCGCGCTCAACACTCTCAATAACAAGCTTTCCAGCAAATTGCGGCTTGTTCAAAAAGTCTTCAAACGTCTTTGGCAGGTCCTCTTTTTTTACCAGATTGGTGTTGTATTGCGGCACATTGTAGCCCGCATAAACGCCATACCAATGATGTTTAGGATCGCGCGCTTCTGGCATCAAATTCTTGGCATTGGGCGGCTCATAGGCGAGCTGAAGCGCTTCTGGCACCTGATTAACAGCCGTCGCGTTGTGAATATCCCACGAGGGCTGATTGGCGCGCGCTTCAACAGAAATACGCCCTAACAGCGCTGCTTCTGCGCCGCGAATATAATTGATTTTGACGCCTGTAGCGTCCTCAAACAATTTCCAAACAGGAAATGCTTCCTGCTCATTGGTGGAAGAATAAATGGTGAGTTGACCTTCGGCTTTGGCCGCATCCATCAGTTCGGGAATAACCCAATCTGGTGCCGATTTCGCCTCTTGCGCAAAGCTGACAGACGCTTGCAGCGCCATCAAACTCACCAGCGAGGCTAGCTTAAGCTTATGCCCCACACCACGCAGACCCTTCACAGCCTGTGATTTCATAATGTCCTCCCAAGACATCTCGTTTGATATTTCTTTTTGAAGACAGCGTTCTTCACGACGCTATGTCTGCAGCTATGCTCGAACAGAAAGGCGCATCTTGTCAAATATCGCTTGAGCCAGATGCTAGAAAAGCAAATGCTGCAGCGCTCATCGCACTGCAGCATCATTCGTTCATGTCAGCGGATCGTTTTTGGAAGGATTATTTGGCGTTTTTAAGCAACCACGCATTCATCATCGCAATCTCTTCTTCTTGAGCTTTGATGATGTCGGTCGCGAGTTTGCGTGTGGCTTCGTCTTTTCCGTAGGTCAAAACGATCTTGGCCATATCGATCGCGCCTTGATGATGGGGAATCATGCCACGTACAAAATCCACATCGGCATTACCGCTCAACGGAATATCCATGTCCTTATGCATTTTCGCATTGGCTGCGCGAAACGCTTCATTTGATGGAGCCTCATTTGCGGTGGTCGCAGCTGGCGCATGAGCTCCGTGATCTTGTGAGTGCTGCATTTGAGCATAGGATGCGCCAGATAGCCCCAAAGAGATAATCGCAGTCGCCATCAGCAGTGTTTTCATTGCCATTTCGCCCTCAGCCATCCGTTAAAACTATACTGAGTTTAAACGATATTGGCCCGGCTGGCTCCACCGATCATGGTGCCTATTGCCCGCGGCGGACATGACGACTTGGACAGTAATTATGGCGCACGAATACTTATCTATACTTTTGTGGCCCGCCATTGCCCGGCGCATTGCTGGCTTGGGAGGTTCCAGCTTCCAGACCCGGCCTGCGCCTTGAGGTGGCCGCCAGCGGCCAGCCTGTCGTTGCCCTTCGTGATATTGAGCGCGACACGTCCAGAGCCGTCCACGACGCCAGCAGCCTGCATAAACAGCCCCGATTGGTTGATCTGACCACCGTTAACATTGATGAGGCCGCGATAGGCCAGCGCGCATGATCCGTTTGTCGTGGTCAGCTCCACCGACCAACTGCCATCATAGCCACCAGCAAGCGCTGGTGAGACGGATGGGACGGCCGCGAACAGCGCCACAGCCAGCCCTGAGATGACGTGCTTTGCCTTTCCAAACTCAATTCTCATGAACCAATCCTTGTCAGGTGAGATGCTCGCTGAAACGGCTGCGCGGTTCACCCACTGCGCCCGATCACGAGATGAGCGGCCTGTATCCCCCACCAATCGGGCACATTTGCGACCGCCTTGCAGCATTGTTGGGGCCGCAGCCCAGCTGACAGGCGCGCTCTCTCGCCTCTATAGACGCCGCGATGAGAGTGAATTACACGCTAATCATCATTCGGCGTGGGCAGACATTATGACAGGCAATCAGATCATTCGCAGACAGATGCGCTTCTGCTGTGTCGCCATCACATTGATGAGCGCGATCACGCCAGCGCTGTCGCAGGTCACGCCGTCCGCACCCAAAGGCACACCAACACCTCCGACATCAGCCGTCGCCCCTGCAGCCACTCCAAATGGCGTTCAAGCACCATTACAGATCCCACCGACAGGCGTTGCGCCCGTCCCTGAAGATCTTTTGCAAGGCAGCACCGTCGAGCGCCGGGCGCGACGCAAGGAGTGCGCGGTTCAATGGGAGCAGATGAAGCGCACCAAAACAGGCAATGGCGAGACGTGGCGCGAGTTCACGCAACATTGCTATGTGACGGGACCAGACCAAAAAGCGAAATAGACCGCTCAAAAGGCAAAATAAAAGCGCGAGAGCCAGGCTCAATCGCGCGCAACTGCCTATAAACCACCCCTAGAAACGGTTGCTCCCGAAACCCGCGCAGAACGCAAGTTACGGGAGCAGCGTTGAGGTTCTTATCATGCCGCTCAATCACCAAAGGCGAAAAAGCGGCATGAGAAACCTGAATTTCCTACCTGGCCGTAAGGTTTGCCCCCTTCAGAACAAACCCTAGAGGCCATGAGTAAGGGCTAATTAAGCGCTTACTACAGCAGGAGCAGCCTTAGGCTTGCGTACAGATGGCTTGCGCTTCTTAGCGGCAACCTTCTTAACTGCAACCTTCTTGGCAGCAACCTTCTTCACGGCGACCTTCTTAACGGCCTTGCGTGCAGTCTTCTTAGCAGCTGGCTTCTTAGCTACTGTCTTCTTCACGGCCTTCTTAGCGACTGTCTTCTTCACAGCCTTCTTAGGAGCGGCCTTCTTGACGGTCTTCTTAGCGACTGCCTTCTTTACAGTCTTCTTAGCGACTGCCTTCTTTACGGTCTTCTTAACAGGCTTTTTAACGGCCTTCTTAACAGTCTTCTTCACTGTCTTCTTAGCTGCGCTCTTACGAGCGGTCTTCTTTACGGCAGTCTTCTTTGCCGGTTTACGCTTTGTCGTTGCCTTGGCCATCTGAGGTCCCCTCTGATTTGACGGTCGACGAATCAACGTGATTGCCGACAATAGGCTCTAGTACGAGACTTAGGTTAACTACTCGTGCAAGAGATTCAACTCTACAAACGACAATCAACGCTCAATATTCGCATGCGTTGCATGGTCAGAACGTCATGAGCGGTCTGCATTGACAGGTATTTGCACTGTCGAAAACGCTCGAAATCAAAACCATAACAATGAAGATCACAATACAAAATGCGAAGACTTGGAGATGCTCGCATCTGATCGCTGAACACGCACATCTGCGAGCGGGACGAGCGCACCGAAAAATACCTTAGTTATTGATTTTGTTAGTTTTTTTCTGATCTGGCGACTGCAGCTGAAACACTTAATCGCGCCCCAAGCGCACAGATTAGCGCGTCTCTCTCATCGCAATCGCGCGTCAATATTCGACAAAAAACTATGCTGCGATGATGTCATTGAACGGTGCTGCGATCAATATTTCAGACACGCATTTGATGGTCTACACACAACAAAAATACAGTGAAAATATTTTTTCAAAATGACGATTTTTTTTCATTTTTTGGTCGATGTCGACGTCTCAAAAAACAAAAATCGCGCACATCGCTCTCAGTGAAGCTCTGATTCGAGTTTT
>CAIUDK010000251.1 GCA_903897875.1 uncultured Hyphomicrobiales bacterium | reverse complement strand
TCTCGGTTAAGAAGGAACCATGGTCGACAAAATCCTGCCGGCCCTGCCCACTGGAATGGCGGCGGGCTGAATAGCGGCTCTGTTTGCCAAAATCTTTTGAGCCGAACCCAAACAGCGCAATGGGCTTGCGTACTTCCTCCCAGCCCGACACCAAACCCGGCACGGGTGTGCGCGCCGCCGCCTGATCTTGGCTGCTTTTGACGACAAAAAACCCCGCTCCAGCCACCAAACCTGCCAAAATAGACAGACGCAACACCGGCCGTCGCCGATCCTTGGGGCCCAACAGCACCCTCAAAGCGGCCATTTTTAAAATAAGAACGACGAACCCTAAGAGGGCCCGTCCCAATGCAGACAGTTTATCCGTAAGCTTGAACATGATACGCCAACTCACCCCAACAGGGGGCACTCAAACTGGAAGCAATTTGAGCGGAACTCGTCAGAGATCCGTTACCACGCGTGGTAAAGCTTGAATTAGCGTCAACAGAGCTTTAACGCCTGTTCTGAAGAAGATGTTTGAGCGTCAGATGTTTCCGGCCCCGCCCCTCCTTGGGCGGACTCAACAATGGATCGAAGATCATGGGTTATAAAGTCGCAGTCGTAGGAGCTACCGGCAATGTCGGTCGTGAAATCCTGGACATTCTGGCCGAGCGCCGTTTTCCAGTCGATGAAGTGGTGGCACTGGCCTCTTCGCGCTCCATTGGCACCGAAGTGTCCTTCGGCGACAAAATCCTCAAATGTAAGGCACTGGAGCACTATGACTTCAGCACCACCGACATTTGCTTGATGTCGGCTGGCGGCGATGTGTCCAAGGAATACTCCCCGCGCATCGGCGCACAGGGCTGTGTCGTCATCGATAATTCGTCCGCATGGCGTTATGACAGCGAAGTGCCGCTCATCGTGCCTGAAGTGAATGCCGATGCGATTGTTGGCTTCAAAAAGAAGAACATCATTGCCAACCCAAATTGCTCCACGGCGCAATTGGTTGTGGCCCTCAAGCCTTTGCATGATTTTGCTAAAATCACCCGCGTCGTTGTCTCGACCTATCAGTCGGTGTCGGGCGCTGGCAAAGAAGGCATGGACGAATTGTTCTCGCAGACCAAATCAGTCTTCGTGTCGGATTCGGTTGAGTCCAAGAAGTTCACCAAGCGCATCGCCTTCAACGTCATTCCCCACATCGACGTCTTCATGGAAGACGGCTTCACGAAGGAAGAGTGGAAGATGATGGCGGAAACGAAAAAGATTTTGGATCCCAAGATCAAGCTAACCGCCACTTGCGTGCGCGTGCCCGTGTTCATCGGACATTCGGAAGCCGTCAATGTCGAATTCGAGCGCCCCATCACACCAGATGAAGCGCGCAAGGTCTTGCGTGAAGCCCCCGGCATTCTCGTCATCGATAAGCACGAGAACGGTGGCTACATGACACCGCATGAAGCAGCTGGTGAAGATGCCACTTACATCTCGCGCATTCGCGAAGATGCGACCGTTGAAAATGGCTTGGCGTTCTGGTGCGTGTCCGACAATTTGCGCAAGGGCGCGGCCCTCAATGCTGTGCAGATTGCCGAAGTGCTGATCAACCGCAAGCTGATCTCAGCAAAAAACTAGGCTGCTTTAAGTTTATGCCCTATCACCCCGGATCAGCTCCGGGGTGATAGTTCAAATTGAGCCGTATAATCGCACGGCAAATTGCGCAATGCGCTCGCCCAACAAACGGGCCGTCTCCAAATCCCCTGCAATTGGCGCCTCGTCCACAGACGCATTTGATGGCGAGATCGAAAGCGCGCCAGCAAAGCCTGCAGTCCAATTCACATCGGCTGGTGAGTTTTCTTTGCGATTGGCTGGCAGCAATCCCGTGCCAAGCCAGATCTGACCATGCTGCATCGCCAGCGTGAAAAAATACGTGATGGTCAAAAACTTATCGCCATTCACCGATGCTGAATTGGTAAAGCCTGCGGCAATTTTATCCTTCCACGCCATCGCCAACCAAGGCTTGGAGGAGGCATCAGCAAATTTTTTAAACTGCCACGCAGGCCCGCCCATATAGGTGGGGCTGCCGTAAATAATCGCATTTTGTTGCGCGAGCAATTCAAACGCTGAGGGCTGAAGATTGCCCGTGTCATCAATGCGAAAATCAGTCACGTTAGCACCGCGCACCGACGCTGCCCCCGCATGCACAGCTTGCGCCTGTTTGGCGGTATGCCCGTATCCACTAAAATAAACGATTGCGACCTTTGCCATGAGTCACTCCTCTGTTGCGCCAACAACAACGCATGATGAGTGAAATCGGTGGTGTGATTTTGGGGTGCGGTGGAACGCACGCACAGCTAGGCGCGTCGAACGCTTCGCCTTTTAAAACCGCGGCGCGTCGAACGTTTCGAGTCTTTAGAACCGCGGCGCGTCGAACGCTTCGCGGTGCGCCTCAGCTGCAATGTCAGAAAAGACGCCAGTTGCTTCATCCAGCGCCAACAAGCGACCATCGGCCACGCTGAAATAAGCGCCATGCAATTTCAAACGGCCGCGTTCTTCTAAAATACGAACACAGGGAAAGGTGCGCAGGTTAGCCAAACTCTGTGTGACCGATTGCTGCGAAAGCTTTTCAACATATTGATCAAACGGCTCAGTTGGCGCGCCCAAACTGTCAGCGGCCGGCGCAATCAATGTCATCCATTTGCCAATGAAATCGCCGGGCGAAAG
Source organism: uncultured Hyphomicrobiales bacterium (assembly GCA_903897875.1). Taxonomy (GTDB): domain Bacteria; phylum Pseudomonadota; class Alphaproteobacteria; order Rhizobiales; family Beijerinckiaceae; genus Terripilifer. The sequence continues at coordinate 21,776 of CAIUDK010000251.1, read as the reverse complement.
TGGACGCTGATAAGGGTCAGCTTCGCCCTGCGCATAGGCGCGCACGCCGCCGCATTGGCCATGGCCCATCACCACAATATGCTCAACGCGCAAGCCCATGACGGCGAATTCAAGCGCCGCAGACGTTCCGTGCAAATCATCATTGGGGGCATAGGGCGGCACGAGATTGGCGACATTGCGCACAACAAAAATCTCGCCCGGACTGGCATCGAAAATAACCTCAGGTGCGACGCGCGAATCGCAGCAGCCCACCAACATAATGCGCGGGCTTTGCCCCTTTTCCGCCAATTGGCGAAAGCGCGCTTGTTCCTGGGTGAACCGACCTGATAAAAAGTTCTCATAACCTTCGATCAGACGCGGAGGCAAAAGAGACGATTTGGCAATAGTCATGTTTCAGTCTCAAGCTTTACTATGGTCGAGGTCCATAGAGCATATTAACGAAGATTGGGTAACCCCATATTCATAGACGCAGATGCGGACCCATGCAAAAAATGAATACCTAGACTATGATCGCGATACAATTAGGGGCGCGAGTCTTGTACAAACGAGCCCTGTACGAGCGAGCCTTGTAGAAACAAGTCCTATAGAAGCAAGTCCTATTGCCTGTAGGGTCTGCGTTACGCTTTTAACTTGGAGACAGATATGCCCATCCGCCCGCGTCGCAGCGTCCTTTATATGCCAGGCTCAAACGTGCGCGCGCTTGAAAAGGCCCGCAGCCTTGCCGCTGATGCCCTGATTCTGGATCTGGAAGATTCGATTGCGCCCGATTTGAAGGCCGTTGCGCGAGACAACGTGTGCGCGGCCGTCACGGCTGGCGGCTATGGGCATCGTGAGCTTGTCATCAGAATTAACAGCCTGTCAGGGCCATGGGGCCGCGACGATCTCGCAGCAGCTGTCAAAGCTGCTCCCAATGCGGTTCTTTTGCCAAAGGTCTCAACGCCGGGCGACATCATGCTGGTGGCCAAGGAAATGCGTGATTTGGGCGCGTCTGATGACTTGGCGATTTGGGCGATGATGGAAACACCTTTGGCGATTCTCAATGCCGATTCCATTGTGCGCACAGCTGCCGACCCGTCATCGCGTTTGGCTGTTCTTGTGATGGGCACCAACGACATTGCCAAAGACACACGCGCACGCCTCACCAAAGGCCGCGCCTCAATGGTGACGTGGCTGTCGATCTGCGTGGCTGCAGCGCGCGCACACGGCGTCGAAATTTTGGATGGTGTGTTCAATGACATTGCCGACACGGACGGCTTTCGTGAAGAATGTGAACAGGGCCGCGATTTTGGCATGGACGGCAAAACCGTCATTCATCCTTCACAGCTTGCCATCTGCAATGACATCTTTTCACCATCGAGCGATGAGCTTGCATGGGCGCACAAATTGATCGCCGCTTTCGATCTGCCAGAGAATGCCAACAAAGGCGCCATCAGCCTTGATGGTCGCATGGTGGAACGTCTGCATGCCGAAATGGCAAAGCGCACGCTTGAATTGGATGCGGCCATCGCAAAGATGCAATTGGCTTAATACTTTTACGCGCTTATGTTTCTTGGGTGGTGTTGACCACAAAGGATTTGCAAAATGACTGATGAAATGAGCGAATCCCAAAATGGTCCCAGCGCATCTCACAGGCGCAACCGCGGTGCGGCTCCCATCATTGAGGGACAAGTTTTGGAAGAAAAAACTGTGCCAGAAGCAGAAATAGCAGATTCAAAAAAGCCTGATGAAGCCACACAAGACTCTGCGCCCCAAACAGCGCAAACTCTGCGCGAGCGTCTGGCCGCAAAACTCCAAAATCCAACACCCATCGTGTTTATCGCCGCTTTTGTGGGTGGCATGGGCATGCTGGCTTTGTTTGGATTTCTCATGTTCACCATGAGCCGGACTGTTCGCGATGCGCATAACCCGCGCGTTCAAAATGAAACGCCACTGCCAGTCGTAACGCAAAGCGCGACCGAAAATGGACCCGCGTTAGGCGACCCCATCAAAAGTCTCGAGACGCGTCTGACTAATTTAGAGACATCGACACAACAAAAATTGCGCGCGCAAGAGACATCCCTTCAAGACCTTGCTGGCAGACTGTCTCAACCAGCGCCAACCGATGCCGCAACAAACGAGACGGCCCAAACATTAGCCGCGCTTGGTGGACGCATTCAGGCGATTGAAGAGAGTTTGGCGACACTTAAATCAGCTGCGCCCGATAAGGGCACCCCAACGAGCCAAGGGCGTGAGGTAGCGCAACTTGTGATCGCTTCAACCATCATGCGAGCCATTGAAAATGGTGTCGTTTTTACGCAAGAAGTTGACGCATTGAGCGCGCTGGGAAGTGAGCCAAAACCACTCGCTATTTTGCAGACCAATGCTGCACAAACACCGAGTTTTCGTGCGCTTACGAGCAATTTTGTGAGCTTGAGCCGTCAGTTTGTGAAGGCTCAAACAGCACCGCAAGATATTGAAAATGAAACGATCATTGAGAAATTGGCCAATGGGGCGCGCCGCTTGGTGAAAGTTCAGCCCATTGATGGCTCAGCTCCGGCTGGCAGCATTGCCGCCAACATCGCGCAAGCCCTTTCAAACAATGAACTTTCTAAGGCTCTGGCATTGCGCGAGACGCTTCCCGAGGCGGATCGCCGGCTGACTTCGGATTGGGCCAAATCTGTTCAGATCCGCCTTGATGTCGAGACTGCCGCCAAACAGCTTTACGCCAATGCGTTGCATGACGTCGCCCAGCACAATCAGGCCAGCAGCCGAGCAAATCCATGATTCGTCTCATCTTTTTTCTAATCTTGGTGGCAGTCGCCGCTTTGGGCCTGAGCTGGTTTATTGATCGCCCTGGCGAGATCAGTCTGGTCTGGCAGGGCTATCGCTATGAAACATCATTGTTTATTGGCGTTTTAGCGCTTGTGATGGCCGCCATCGCTTTGAGCCTAGCCTGGTCGATCCTGCGCTTCATCCTGCGCCTGCCCGCCATCGTCTCCATCACGGCCCAAGCCCGCAGGAAAAACAAAGGCTTAGAAGCCCTTTCGCGTGGCCTGATGGCGGTGAGTACCGGCGAAATTGGCCTTGCCAAAACATCAGCCCTCGAGGCCCGCCGTCATTTGGGCGAAGCGCCCATGACCCTGTTGCTCGAAGCGCAAGCTGCTCAAATCGCTGGGAATTCTGACGAGGCGGAGGCTGTGTTTGCCCGCATGATGGAGCGGCCGGAAACTCGACTTCTGGCACTAAGGGGGCTTCATGCCGCCGCCCGCCAGCGTGGCGATGCCGATACCGCCCTCACCTATGCCAGCCAAGCCCATAGAATTGCTCCAACTTCTTGGGCAGCCCATGCTGTTTTAGACCACCATGCCCGCCGGGCTGATTGGGCCCGGGCCCTATCATCAGTCGAGGCCAATCTGGGCCATCGTTTGATCGACAAAGCCGCCGCAAATCGCCAGCGCGCTGTGTTGGAAACCGCTATCGCTCTGGAATCAGAGGACAAAAACCAAGACGAGGCGTTGCGTTTCGCCCGCCAAGCGGTGAAACACGCTCCCAATCTGGTGCCAGCTGTCGTCTTGCTCGGCCGTCTTTTGTCGCAACGGGGCGATTATCGCAAAGCTGCCAAGATGTTAGAGGCCGGCTGGGTGTCGGCCCCGCACCCCGATGTTGCTGATTTATATGTGAATTTGCGGTCGGGAGATTCGGCCGAGGATCGGCTGGCGCGAGCCAAAACTCTCCTGAAACTAGCCCCTGATTCCATTGATGGTCGCTTGGCAGTGGCTGGGGCTGCCATCGATGCACGAGAATTTGCCCAAGCCCATGAGGTACTTAACCCCCTTTTGACCTATCCGGTTGAACGCCCAACCCGGCGCGTTTGCTTGATGATGGCCGATCTGGAAGAGACCGAGCACGCTGGCAGCGGTGCCGCGCGGGAATGGTTGGCAAGGGCTTCACGGGCGCCACGCGACCCCGCTTGGATCGCAGATGGTGTGATTTCAGACACTTGGGCCCCTATTTCGCCTGTGACCGGCAAGCTGGATGCCTTTGTTTGGCAGACGCCAGCCGAGCGCCTGAGCACACCCATCGAGCCCAACCCGATTCCGGTTCAGCCAGACCTGCACAAACTCCCTGCACGCGGGGACACTGACCTGCCACAACTTGATGGTGCAGAAATCGTGCAGCCCCTGCCGTTGGTGGAAAGCACCCCAGAAGCGACCCCGACACATGAGCCTCAAGCTCATGTCGAGCCAGCGGGAAACCCTGACCTTCTTCTTGGCAATCCAGACCTGCTGCCCCGCAAAAAAGTGACGGCCGTGGCCGCCGACACTCTGGCACCACCGCTCAAAGGGCTCGACCCCGCCAATCTGCGGCATTTCACCGCGCCCGATGATCCGGGCACGGAAATGGAGCGGCCCTGACATCTTGATGAGCCAATCAGCTGATGTCTGCCGCCTCATAGGGGTAGAAAAAAGCCAAAGGCTCATGTATGAACCGACGCGTAGCCGATTTAGCTCAGTCCGGTAGAGCAACCGCTTCGTAAGCGGTAGGTCATCAGTTCGAATCTGATAATCGGCACCACTTCCTTTTTTCTGATTCTAGCCTGTTGAGTGATGAGTCCGTTTGGCCGTCACTCGTGCTACACTCTCGCACTGCTTTCTCTTGAAAGATCTGCGATGAAAAAAACTGCCAAGCAAAAATACAATGATGAGCTCTACGACCTACAGGTCGAGCTGACCCGTCTTCAAAAATACATCATTGAAACCGGCCAAAAGGTTCTGGTGATTTTTGAAGGGCGCGATGCGGCTGGCAAAGACGGCACCATCAAGCGCATCATCGAACATCTCAGCCCGCGTGAAACGCGCGTGGTCGCACTTGGTAAGCCGTCAAATCGTGATGAAACATCGTGGTATTTTCAACGCTGGGCCAGTTATTTGCCAGCGGGTGGAGAACTCGTTCTGTTCAATCGCAGCTGGTACAATCGCGCAGGCGTTGAACGCGTGATGGGATTTTGCAGTCAACATGATTGCGACTACTTTCTCAAAGCAGCGCCGCTGTTTGAACAATTGCTCGTTCACTCCGGCCTGATCATTTTGAAATATTATCTCGACATTTCTCGCGACGAACAAAAAAAGCGCCTCCAGAGTCGTCGCGAAGATCCGCTCAAGCAATGGAAGATGAGCCCCATTGACGGCACGGCGCTCAAACATTGGAAAGCCTATAGCGAGGCCAGAAATGAAATGCTGGCCAAAACGCATACGCCGTTTGCGCCATGGACGATTGTGCGGGCCGACAAAAAGTCAGAGGCGCGCTTGAATATCATCCGCGATATTTTGACGCATTTCGATTTTGATCGCAAAAACCACGACCGCAATCTGCCCGACCCCAATATTGTGTTCCCCTATGACAAGGCAGCGCACGCCAAAGGGTTGATCGCCAAATAAAGCGTGCTGCGATTGCTTTGGCTGCAGTGCAGCATGATGCTTCGATCCCATATTATTTTGGATTGCCAACGCCGCGGCACCCAGACATACTCTTCCCAAGCGCTGACCCGCAAAAGCGGGCGGCGCCCCAGTGCTGCACCCATGGCGCTGCTGAAACATAAAATTTCGGGAGGAATGCGATGCGATCAAGCCATAACAGTTTTATGGGAGGATTTTTTGCAATCCTCGCCCCTATCGTTTTTATCACATCAGCACTCACGCAATCAGCACTGGCGCAAGAGGCCGCACCAAAGCCCGCAGCTACACCCGCGGCACAAGAAGCTGCCGCACCCCCCAATCCCGGACGTGAATTGCTGCTGAGCAAATGCAGTCAATGCCACACAGATTCCATCTGGCGCGACCAACGCCAAGACGCGCGCGCTTGGGAAGCAACGCTCTATCGCATGATGGGCCGCGGCGCAGTGTGGACCGGCGAAGAAATCAAAACCATGGCTGCCTATCTCGCCACCGATTTTGGGCCCAACTCACCAAAAGCCAAACCCGCAGCTCGATAAGCCCGTGCTTTGTCTCGCGTGCGCATAGCCAAATCGTTTGCGCCTCAGCGAGACTGTTCAATTCACGTCTATGATAGGAGCCTCTCATGAGAGATTTGGTCCAAAAATATCTATCGAAGTCGATTTCCCGCCGTGGCTTTCTCGACAATATGAAACAGGCCGGTGTTACAGTTGCCGCAGCTGAATCGGTTTTGTCCTCCCTCAACAGTTCAGCCCAAGCGCAGACAGCACCAGCAGCCTCAAGCAATCCTGCCGTCAAACAATTTCAAGGCACGGGTGGCGCTTGTTTTGCCGAACAGCTCATCGGCTGTGGTGTCAAATATGTGTTTGGCAATTCGGCCAGTGAGGATGCGCAATTCTACGAAGCGCTCGTTGATCGCCCCCAACTCAAATATATTTTGACACCCCATGAAGGCCCCGGTGCCGCGATGGCAGCTGGCTATATCAAAGCCTCGCAAGAACCTGCCATTGTGATGCAAGCGGGATCTGTGGGTCTCATGAACGCGATGGGCCAAGTCTTCAACGCGCATAAAGAACAAACGCCGCTGGTCGTTTATTCCTATCGCACCGATCAATCGCGCCGCGCTGGCCGTGATGGATTTGAAGAAATTGCCAATCAAGAACAAGTGCTGCAACCGATCACCAAATATTCTTGGATGGCGCGCGGCCCATCCATGATTGCAGAAACCGTTCGACATGCGTTCAAAACTGCTTGGACGCCGCCCTATGGTCCGGCCTATCTCACATGGCATTCTGATTATACCGACGAGCGCACACGCACAGAAATCATTCAGCAGAGCCATTTCGATACGCGCATGCATGTGCGCCCCAACCCTACGGAAGTTGAGAACGCCGCCAAAATGTTGGTGGAAGCCAAGATGCCGATCTTAATTGTCGGTGACGAGGTTTACAAAGCCAAGGCCGTTGGCAAAGTCGTGAAGCTTGCTGAAATGCTCGGCATGCCTGTGACGCAGATGCGTCAACTATGGGCGAATTTTCCTGAAGCGCATCCGCTCTGGGTTGGCAATGCGCCCTCTGGCACTTTGTCCTCCATCACTTGGCCCAAAAATTACGATGTGGCGATCAACATCGGCAATAAGATGCAGCACAATGGTCTGGCCCCTATCGTGGGCCGTGGCGTGAAATTCATCGATATGCGGATCGACTACAATAATATGGGCAAGGTCATGTCGACCGATGTTCCGCTTGTCTGTGATGTCGGCCTTGGTCTGGATGATCTGATTGCAGCCGTTGAACAATTGATGACCGCAAAATTGCGTGAGACTGCGGCTGATCGCGCACTCGAGGTCAAAAAATTCAGTGACCGTGCGCGTGCGCTGCGCGCTGGCATTGTCAACAATCCAGAATGGAACAACGGACCGTTGATTGCGGATCGCGTGACATGGGAGGTCGCGCAATTTGCTGACCCAGACGCGATTATCATTCACGAGGCCGGTTCAGTGGCCATGCATTCCTTCGACTTCAATCCTGTCGGCGGGCGTGAATTGTTCTTCTATTACGGCGGACATTTGGGCTCAGGCGTTGGCACTGCGGCCGGTGTGAAATTGGCGCGCCCCAACCAACAAGTGATTTGCCTTGTCGGCGATGGCTCGTTCCTGTTTGGTCCGCATGCTTTGTGGAATATGGCGCGACTTGAATTGCCCGTCATTACCATCGTCTACAACAACCACGCCTATAGCGGGCCTCACACGCGCGCCATTGCCAATGTGCCATCAGGGCGCATGGTGGAGACGGGACAATTTGTGGGCAGCTATTTGGGTGGCCCCGATATGAATATGGCATCAATTGCCGCAGGCTTTGGCGTCAAAGGCGAGGTCGTCAATAACCCTGCCGAATTCAAAGCTGCGCTCGCGCGTGCCAAAGCCTCAACGGTGGAAGGCAAGCCCTATCTCATCGATGTGCAAGTGGCCCGTCGTGGCATTGGCTGGACAGAGAAACCTTGGACGCCCGATATCAGCGGCGCCAAAATGCGCACCAAGAAGGTCTAAGATGAAAATGTATCTCTTTCGCGCTGGCATGATTGCCAGCGCGCTTGTTTTCAGTCCTGCCGCTTTTGCCGGTGATGACATTGAAGAAGGGCGCAATACTTACACAGAGTTTTGCGTCGGCTGTCATGGCAAGGATATGGCCAATCCGGGATTGGCGTTTGATCTGCGCACATTCCCCAAAGGCGACGAGGCACGATTCCGCAAGTCTGTTTTGAACGGCAAAGGCGGTGGCATGCCCGCATGGCAAGATAAATTGACCGACGAGGACTTAAAGGTTTTGTGGGCCTATGTCGTGAGTGGGGGCTAATAAAAAGCGCGGAGCTGCTCCGCGCTTTTGTTTTGCATTTTATTTTTATTTACTGAGATTACGCGCCGCAATGGCTTTTTCAATCTGGTCTTTAATGGTTTCCATATTAAAGCTTGCGCCTTTTTGCATCGGTGGAAATTCGATGAAAGTTTGCGCGGCCTTGGCGACCTCTTGTTGCACAAACACAAACCGCCAGAATTCGTATAAGAACCAATTGTAGTAGGCCATGGATCCCGATTTTCCATCTGGCACGCCTGTGCGCTCAAACGGATCCAGACGCAGATTGACGAGGATCGGCCAATCAACTTTTTCTGTCGCACCCAACCAACCATTGGGCTGATCTGTGAAGCGATATTTATAATCATCGATCCGCACGGCACTCAAAGTGGATTCGGTGAGATAAAAAATCTCATGCCGCTTTGAAGGGCCAGCGCCTGTGATGAGATCCATTTGGTTGTAGCCATCCAGATGAACCCTATACCGGCCATCACCGATGTTTTTCCCGTGCAACAATTCCGATGTGACATTTGGATTGCCCGCGGCCGCAACAAGCGTTGGAAACCAATCGAGCCCCGACACAATGCCGTTTTCAATTTTGTTGGCAGGCACTTTGCCCGGCCATCTGATAATGGCGGGCACACGAAAGCCACCTTCCAACGCTGTGCCCTTAGCGCCAGCAAAAGGCGTTTGCCCACCATCAGGCCATGTGAAATTTTCTGCGCCATTGTCGGTGGTGAAGACAACAATTGTATTTTCATCAAGGCCATTGTCCTTGAGATAGTTCATCACGGTGCCAACAATATCATCAAGCTGCGCCATGCCAGCTTCTTGCACAGACCAACCATTTTCTGAATTGCGCATATTTTGATATTTTTCCGACAGATGCGTTGTCACATGCATGCGCGTTGGATTGAGCCATGCAAAAAACGGCTTTTTATCTGAGCGTGCTTTGTCGATAAATTTTAGCGTGGTGTCGAGAATTTCATCGTCCACGGTTTCCATGCGTTTGGGATAGAGCGTGCCAGCATCTTCAATTTTCTGTTTGCCGATTCTGCCCCAACGCGGTTGTTCGTTTGCATCATCCTCATCTGTGGCCCAACAATGGAGCATATTGCGCGGGCCGACTTGATCTTTCAACGCTTGCGGATAGGTCGGATGGGCAGGATCTTCCATCGCATCCAGATGGTAGAGATAGCCAAAGAATTCATCAAAGCCATGCACAGTTGGTAAAAATTTGTTGAGATCTCCCAGATGATTTTTGCCAAATTGTCCGGTCGCATAGCCCATGGATTTTAAGACATGCGCAAGGGTGACGGCCTCATCAGGAATACCCAAGGGCGCACCGGCCTGACCCACAGTGGTGAGCCCTGTGCGCACCGGCAATTCTCCGGTGATGAAATTGGCCCGCCCGGCTGTGCAACTCGCCTCCGCATAATAATCGGTAAAGCGCATGCCCTCTTGCGCCATACGATCTAAATTTGGCGTGCGGCCCGCCATGATGCCTTGATTGTAAACGCCAATATTGGACCAGCCCACATCATCGCCCATGATCACAATAATATTGGGCTGCGTGGGCGTTGCGGGCGTTTGTGCAAAGGCCTGACTGCTCACCAGCAGCGTAATCGTGGCGGCCGATAACATGGAGCGCCATCGCCGTGTGACCGCGCAAGTTGATATCTTTTGAGCAGGTTCTCTTTCAATCACCGACATCGCAACTCCTCACACACAACGCACAGACTGGCGAGGAAGAAAACCAACAATGATGAATTGCGTTCCGACACTTGGAGAGAGCCATGTGCATCTTGGGACATATGGTGAAGAATTGAGCGGGGAACCTGAGCCGGTGATGCGTGTTCAACATCATCACGCGCATTTGGAATTGGCATGCAGCAGACCGCTCCCAAAACACTGACACAGGATATGATTTGGATTCAGGGCGGCACGTTCTTGATGGGCTCAGATCGTCATTATCCCGAAGAAGCACCCGCGCGCCGCGTGCAGGTGGATGGCTTTTGGATGGATGCGCACACCATCACCAATGCGCAATTTGCCGCCTTTGTTGGTGCCACCCATTATGTGACCATCGCCGAGCGCGCACTCGATCCGCGTCTTTATCCCGGCGCCAAGCCAGAGCTTTTGGTGCCGGGCTCATTGGTGTTTCATATGACGCAGACCCGCGTGAATTTGCGGGACGTCACGCAATGGTGGTCCTATGTGCCCGGTGCTTGTTGGCATCATCCCGAAGGTCCCGGCAGTCATCTGCGTGGGCGCGAGCAACATCCTGTTGTGCAAGTCGCCTACGAGGATGCCGCGAGCTATGCGCAATGGGCTGGCAAGGATTTGCCCACCGAGGCGGAATGGGAGTTTGCCAGCCGGGGTGGGCGCGAGGGTGCGGAATTTGTGTGGGGCGATGAGTTCAACCCCAACGGCCAATGGATGGCCAATACATGGCAGGGCGAATTTCCGTGGGCAAACTCGGCCAGCGACGGCTTTGTGGGCACGGCACCCGTGGGCTCATATCCACCCAATGATTATGGCCTCTACGACATGGCGGGCAATGTCTGGCAATGGACCAGCGATTGGTATGCCACGCGCGACCCGGCCCCAAGCGCAAAGACCTGCTGCATTCCCCACAACCCACGTGGAGGGACGCTGCAAGCCAGCTTTGAATCGTCCAAAATCCAAATTCCACGCAAGATCGTGAAGGGCGGATCGTTCTTATGCTCCCCCAATTTCTGCCGTCGATACCGCCCGGCGGCCCGCCATGCGCAAATGATCGATAGCGGCATGAGCCATGTCGGTTTTCGATGCATCCGGCGCGGCTAGCTGCACCTTTTTTAGCCTCCAGCGCTGGTCAAGCCAGAAAATCCATATTAAACACACATCGTGCATAATAATTAAGCAAGAAAGTGCCCGATGATGCGTCACGCCCGTTCACTCGCCGCCCAATTATTCATCTTGATGGGCGCGCTCACTGCCAGCCCCGCCTTCGCCGCCGAGACACCAAAATTCGATGGGGCCAATACGGCTTGGATTTTGACGACATCGGCCTTGGTACTGTTCATGACCTTGCCGGGTTTGGCGATGTTTTATGGTGGCTTGGTGCGCGCCAAAAACGTTCTCTCCATCATGATGCAATGCGTGGTCATTGCCTGCCTGTCCTCCGTGCTTTGGTTGGCCTGCGCCTACAGCCTCTCGTTTGCAGACGGCAATGGTTTTGTCGGCAATCTCTCGAAAGCGTTTCTCTCCTCTGTCACACGCGACAGCCTGACGGGCACTTTGCCTGAAAGCGTCTTCTTCGTTTTTCAAATGACATTCGCCATCATCACACCAGCCCTCATTGTGGGCGCGTTTCCTGAGCGCATGCGCTTTAGCAGCATTGTGATTTTCAGCGGCCTTTGGTTGCTGCTCGTCTACGCACCCGTCACGCATTGGGTGTGGGGCGGCGGTTGGTTGATGACGCGCAATGTGATGGATTTTGCGGGCGGTCTTGTGGTCCACGCAACGGCTGGCACATCGGCCCTGGTGGTCGCTCATTATTTGGGACCACGCGATGGCTTTCCGCGCGAGCTGCGCCCTCCCCATAATCCCGGCATGACGATGATTGGTGCGGGCATGCTTTGGGTTGGCTGGTATGGCTTTAACGGTGGCAGTGCTTTGACCGCCGATGGCAGCGCTGGAATGGCCATCCTTGTCACGCATATGTCAGCCGCCACTGCGGGCCTTGTGTGGATGTGTTTGGAATGGACGCGCTTTGGTCGCCCCAGCATGATTGGCACCGTCACGGGCGTTGTCGCGGGCCTTGCCACAGTCACGCCAGCGTCGGGCTATATTGGCCCCATGGGCGGCGTGATCTTGGGTGTCGCTGGCAGCGTCATCTGCTTCTTTGCGGTTGATATTGTGAAACACAAATGGCGCGTCGATGATTCCCTCGACGTCTTTGCCGTGCATGGCGTGGGCGGCATTTTGGGCACGCTTCTCGTCGCAGCCCTCGCGCATCCCTCCTTGGGTGGCGTGGGCTATGGTGAGGGCACGATGAGCTCGCAGGCCGTCACGCAGATCATCGGCGTGGCCGCGACCATGGCTTGGTCTGGCGGCATCAGCGCCATTCTCATTCTTGCCTTGCGCGCCACACTTGGTCTGCGCGCCACGCATGATGAAATCGACGAGGGCCTCGACCTCACTTATCACGGCGAGCGCGGCTACACGCTCTAGCCACACTGACATGATCGTCCGCGCAATTGCGGGCGATCACGCACTCATCGTCAGTCTGGATTAAACTCCACAAAGGCTGCTGGGGCGCCTTTAAGCTGCTTTGGGAAATTGCTCCAAAATCACCAACACATCATGATCTTTGAGCTGATGAAAATCTTGGTAGAAAGCACCAACACCGCGAAACCAATCTGGCACATCAAGGCAGCGCACTTCATCGGCCTCGCGTTCCAAATCCTGAATCGCCGTGCGTGTGGCCACGGGCACAGCCACAATGATCCGCTTGGCGCGGCGTTGCTTTAAGGCGCGGATGGCTGCTTTGGCAGTGGCGCCTGTTGCAATGCCGTCATCAACAATAATGGCCGTGCGGCCAGCCACATTCAGCTCAGGTCTGTTTCCTAAATAGAGCGCACGGCGACGTTTGATTTCTTTCAGCTCAAGATTGGCGCGCGCATGCACCACACTCATGGGCACATTGAGCGATTCAATAATATCTTCGTTCAACACAATGATCGGTGTATCGCCATCGACGATACCGCCCATCGCGACTTCGGGCTGAGAGGGCACGCCAATTTTTCGTACCATCATCAATTCCAACGGCGCATGAAGCGCGCGCGCCACTTCAGCCGCAACAGGCAAACCACCGCGTGGCAGCGCATAGATAATCGGATTGTCGGCGGCTAAATCCGCCAAAGCTTTGGCCAGTTGACAGCCTGCATCAATGCGATCTTCGAACATGAGATGAGCCTTTATAGAATTTACAAATGTCCCATTTCAAAATCTTCACACGAATAGCCAAACACCGAGAGGCCAGCTTCCAAGTCTTCAGCAAACAAAGGCCGATCCACGATATAGGTGGGAATGGGTTGGCTCAGCTCTCGCGCAACCTGTAAAGCCTGATCGAGCTCAACCGCTTCAAAATCACCGCGCCCCACCATAGCGACAGCGAGAAGCAAATGTTTTTCATCATCCGCAAGACCATCGATGAAATTCAAAAGCTCCTGCCGAATGGAGCCATAGGCATCATCGGTCAGCACACTCAAAAAATGATCATCGGTCGGGTTAGATGCATCGGCGGGTATGCCGGTATCTTCAGCATCAAGCTCGTGCAATTTGATAATGATGAAACAAAAATTGTTGGTATTGATTTCAGGTATGTCTAAGTCACGCTGAGCCAGATCACGCTCAGGCGGCATATTTTCATTGCTGGGCGCGGGGCGCAGCGGCGCAGACGAATGCTGTGGATTAGGCTTAATGCCTTCATCGGCCATGATCGTGCGGCTCCCTCAATGACGTGAAGTTCAACGTCATCGAGAGCGGGCAAGTTCCGTCAATTTACGGATCGAGAAAAGTTCAGCTGCAATTCCAACGCTGGAAGCGTTGCGCATTCTGATCCTGCCATTGCTCAAGTTGGCATTTGGGGCCCGGCGGCACTTCGAACTGTCCACGCAATAAAATTGCGCCGTGATCAAGCCCGACAATGACAGGTTCCACCCAAGTGATTTTTGGCTGTGTCTGATTGGGATTAATCACAATGATTCCATTCGGCTGCACACCGTTAGGCATGGAATTATAATTCTGATTGCCATTGTACTGGGGCTGCGGTGGCGGGTTCAAAAGAATGGAATCGCCCCTGCGTGGTGTTTCACTTTCACGGAGCAGACGTTGTGAGCGTTCGCGCTCGTTGCGCTCAGACTCAGCCTGTTGATCGTAAGCGCGTTGTTGAATGGCACGGCCACGCTCTTGAATGTCGCGTTGCATTTTATCGATGTCGCTTTGAAGTCGGCTGGCCTCTGGTGTTGTCTGCGCAAAGCTTGGCGCAACGCCTGTCACACCATTTGGCGAGACCATTGCACACGAGATAACGACCGCTGCTGCAATTCCAAAACGACACTGATTCCGCATGTACCGACTCACTGCTCACATCACATCCCAGCATAGCGCTCGACGAGAAAATCAACAAAGGCCCTGACTTTTGGCGACAACAAGCGCGCGTGCGGATAGACCGCATAGATGGCCGCCTCTTGGGGCACATAATCTTCCAGCACAGACACAAGCCGCCCGGCTTTCAAATCGCCCTCCACAATGTGATTGGGCATATAGACAAAGCCAAGCCCGCCCACGGCTGCCGCGCGCGAAGCATCGCCATTGTTGACCTGAAACCGCCCATGCACATTGACGTTGATGGCCTTGCCATCGGGCCCCACAAAGCGCCAGTCGTTCGGCTTGGGGTTATTGGTGTAGCAGATACATTCATGGGTCTTGAGGTCAGCGGGCGTCTTTGGCGCGCCGTGGGCTGCAATATAGCTGGGGCTAGCGCAAAGCACGATGCGCGAGGCGGCCAAGCGGCGCGCAATGAGGCGCGAGTCGTCCAGTCTGGCTATGCGGATGGCCACATCAAATTCTTCGTCGATCAAATCTACAAAGCGGTCGTTCATCACCAGATCAATCTCGACCTCTGGATAGCGCGCCAAAAAATCGGGAATGGCGGGCGCCAGATGGAGAAAGCCAAAGCTCATCGGGGCTGTGACGCGCAAGCGCCCCCGCGGGGCCGCCTGCAATTGAATGACCGAGAGATCCGCCTCCACCACATCGGCTAGGATCCGCTTGGCGCGTTCGAAATAATCGCGCCCAGCCTCGGTGAGCGCGAGGGCCCGCGTGGTGCGCTGGAAAAGTCTGGCCCCCAAATCGGCCTCAAGGGCTGAAACCTGACGGCTGATGGCGGATTTAGATCCATGCAAACGTATCGCCGCCTGTGAGAAAGACCCACATTCGGCAACCAAAACAAAGGCTTCCATAGCAGCAAGGCGATCCATGATTGTCCCGTTATTTGCAACAATATTGTGTGAGGAAACTGAATTGTTTAATTCCACGAGTCAAGGCACAGTCCGGCCAAGTTCAATACTTGTCCTTTCAACAGCCCCTTTGGAGCCCCTATGACATCGATCACATCGACTTCCACACCATCGACACCTAAGCCAATCTTGCCATTCTTGGCTGGCATTGAGAGCCGTTTGGCTCCTTTTGGCGTGCCGCTCATGCGCGTCATCACTGGCCTCTTGCTGATGCCGCATGGCGCACAAAAGCTGTTTGGTCTGTTTGGCGGCTATGGCGTTGAAGCCACCGGCCAGTTCTTTGCCACCAAGTTTGGCCTGCCTGCCTCATTCGCACTGATCGCTGGCCTGATCGAATTCTTCGGCGGCCTCTTTCTAGCTGCTGGCTTTCTCACCCGTCCTGCTGCGGCTCTGGTCACTGGCATGATGGCCGTGGCTGTTGTGCAAGTGCATCTGCCAGCTGGCTTCTTTAACGGCGCTGGCGGTTATGAATTTCCGCTGCTGTGGGGCACAATAGCACTCGGCTTTGTTTTGCAAGGTGGCGGCGCATATTCGGTTGATGCCGCCATTGGCAAGGAATTCTAAGCCGTAAGATATTTCGCACCAGAAAGGGATTTCTATGCCAACCATGCTTCGCCCCGCCAATGAACGCGGCCATGCCGACTTTGGTTGGCTCGACAGCCGTCATAGTTTTTCCTTTGGCGAATATCACGATCCAGCCCATATGGGCTTTGGTCCGCTGCGCGTCATCAATGATGATCGCGTGGCGGCCGGTGCTGGCTTTCCAACGCATGGCCATCGCGACATGGAGATCATCTCCTATGTTCTCGAAGGTGGCTTGGAACACAAAGACAGCATTGGCACAGGCTCCGTCATTCGTCCCGGCGATGTGCAGCGCATGTCGGCGGGAACAGGAATTCAGCATAGCGAATACAACGCATCCAAAACTGCGCCTGTGCATTTTTTGCAGATTTGGATTTTGCCTGAGCAACGCGGGCAAACACCCAGCTATGAGCAAAAGAACTTCACATTAGACGACAAGCGCGGACGCCTCAGACTTGTTGGCTCGCGTGATGGGCGCGATGGGTCTGTGGTGATTCATCGCGATGTGGATTTGTATTGCACCGTGCTCAGCACCGATGAGAGCGTGGCGCATCCATTGAAAGCGGGCCGCATCGCTTGGGTCCAAGTGGCGCAAGGCTCGGTTCAAGTGAATGGCACATTGCTCAATGAGGGCGATGGTCTGGCCATGGCTGATGAGGCTGCCATCACGCTGATCGGTCAATCGAACACGGCCGAAGTGCTGCTGTTTGATATGGCGCAGTAGGGTTTCACCAACATCATCAACAAAGGCCGGAGTGATTACTCCGGCCTTTTTGTTTTTGCCATGCTCAGCGGCGTTCCCAATCTTCCAAATTCAGTGTTATAAAAGGCTTTGTTGATGGGTGAGGCATGTGCCTCCTCGAAGGCTAGAGGCTCTTTCATGATTTTGCGTCGCCTGTTGATGTCGTGTGCATTGGTTGTTGGTTTGAGCTCGGCGCAAGCTGCCGATTTCACTGGCAAGACAATCACACTTCTCGTGCCGTTTCCTGTTGGTGGCGGCGTTGATCTTTGGGCGCGCTTTAATGGGCCGTTGCTGAGCAAACATCTGCCCGGCCATCCCAATGTCATTGTCAAGAACAGCCCCGGTGGCGGCTCGACATCTGGTGCCAATCTTTTTGTAGCAACTGCAAAGCCAGATGGCCTCACAGTTCTGGTCAGCTCTGCCTCGACGCAATTTCCCTATCTGCTGGGCGATCCGCGCGTGAAATATGACTACAAGGATTTCAAAGTTTTCCTTGCCTCGCCCACAGGTGGCGCGGCCTATATCAATCCAAAATTGGGCGTCAAATCCGTCAAGGATTTGCCCTCCATTAAGAACACAGAATTGTTCTACCCAAGCCCCGGCCCAACCGCACTTGAGCTCGTATCACTGCTCGGCTTTCGTTTGCTGGATATGAATGTGCATCACATCTTTGGTGTTGTGGGACGCGCAGAAGGTCTGCTGGGTTTTGAGCGTGGTGAGTTCACACTCGATACGCAAACGACCTCAGCCTATATCCGCAGTTCAGCCGCTCTGGTCGCCAATGGCGATGCAGTGCCGCTGTTCAGCTGGGGCGTGATTGATGCGTCAGGTAATTTGAAGCGCGATCCGAACTTCCCAAATCTTCCCCACATCGGCGAAGCCTATGAAATCGTCCATGGCAAAAAACCAAGCGGCATCGAATGGGATGCGTTTATGGCCTTTCTCATCTCAGGCTTCCCAGCTCAAAAGCTGATGGTGCTGCCAAAAGATACGCCTGACGATCTTGTGCAAGCCTATCGCACGGCTGTGCGCGATTATCTCAAAGATCCCGATTACACATCGCGTCGTGATGAAATCATCGGTGAATATGAGCAGGTCACCGATGCAGAAGCAGAAAAACTCTACAAAGAAGGCACATCAATTACGCCAGAAGCACGCGCTTGGGTGCGCGACTTCCTGACCAAAAACTATCAAGTGAAGTTCGAATAATTTAACGCCCAAACATCAACGCATAGGTCGCGTAGGTGACCCAAAGCGTTGTCAAAAAAATCAGGGCCGCTGCCAGTCGAGACAAAGACAGGACGCGGCCCGCCAATGCGGCACTCACAACCATCGTGGCCAAATTGCCCATAAAGCCCAACACTTCGCTGCGCATGCCAAACGTGTAAAACGGATAGGCCAAGCAGAACGCAATCAACGCCAGCACCCATGTCGATTGTTTGCGCGCGGTCAGTGAGGCGTCACTTGCCAACCACCAAAACGCCACGCCCAACAACGCCAGCAACACCACCCACACACTGCCAATTGCCCAGCCCGGCGGCAGCAGATGATTGGGCCGAATGGCGCTGGAGGGACCAGCCCAACCCAAACCAAAAATCAAACCATTGGTGAAAACGGTAATCGCAACAATGATGGCAACACTTGCGATGAGCGAGCGACGATCACGGGCCAAAGGAATGTCAAACACAGCCTATCCTATGCAAAAATCAGATCGTGATGGGATGCGTTGGCCGACAGAGCGGCAAATCATTCACGACAACATCTTTGAGCATGCCGCATTCGCTGGCAATCGCAAAGGCCTCCATCGTGCTTGAAGCGCCTAATTTTGCGCGCGCACGCGATAGATGAAAATCCACCGTCTGCTTAGAGACGCCCAAAACATAAGCCACTTCTTTGCCGCGCTTACCTAATGAGGCCAGCATGAGACATTGCGATTCGCGCTGCGTGAGGCCCGTGCGCTTAGGTTTAAGGTCTTGGAGTTTTTGATTGAGTTGGGCGGCAATGATCTGAAGACTGCAGGTCAACATATCATGCTGCGTGGCCCAATCTTCTGGTGAAAAATCAAACGCGGCATAGACAAGTGTCAGACTGCCATCTTGGCCACGCGCCGATGCACTCACGCCATAACGACCAAGTCCATATGCGCGATGATGCGCGCGATAGACATCATTGGCAGGATCATCACGATAGATTTCATCCCAATCAATGGGAGCAGTGGAGGTGAGCGACAAACGAAACACCGGATCAAGCCGCAAATCAGTGTCATAAAAAGCGCGCCGCCAATCGTCGCTGATATTGGATGCATGCCATGAGGGCATGGACGTGGGCGCAGGCACGCCACGCGCCCAATTGCTCGCCCCAATAGAGAAAGGGGGCGCGGCTGGCGCATCGTCTGGAGGATCGCATGGGAGAGTGTCGTGAGGCGGCAGCACGGCACTGGCGCGCACCAATGCACTCAGATCATCCAAAGTCGTTGTGACTTTCAGCGCGCTATAGAGCGCGGTCAGACGCGAGAGTGCGTAGATGGAGGGAAACTCAGACATACATATCCCAGACATTCCGATATCCCAGATATTCAACGAACGAACCGCAACAAACGAACGGCGATCACTGATGAACTGACGCACGAGAGCGTGAGCTTTGCTGGATTTGGAGCCCCCACTCCTCAAAATCCCAATAAAACCTCATAACCTTTTCAGGTTAGCTCGGCAATTAAAACATTTCTGTTTTCAGGGCATTTTTGCACTTTTTACAATACAATTTATGTAAACTTGTTACATAGATTACTATTTAACTTGTTACGATTACGCTTAACCCCCACATAAGCTTTAGCTTATTTAGAAACTGGGAACCTAAGCATCGGCGCGACGTTGAATTGGCAACGCTTAACTTAGCTGGGGCCAATTATGACGCGCCATTTGCTTTTGGTTCTCTGTCTGGGCGTCACCCTGTCACACAACAGCGCCGCAGCCGACCTCGACCTTGTGCAGACTATCGTTGCGGCACCTCAGGCTGCGCTGGCGCCATTAGCCTCGCCCAACCCCCTCGAAGAAATCCCCTGCGAGCTGGTGCGCACCCGGTTCGACATTCGCGATGTATGGCTCGGTCATTTCACCGGCGGACGCTGGCTACTCGACGAATCGGGCTATCGCCATATGGATTGGCGCGATCGCACCACATGCTTTGTCAGCAAGCGCGTCTGCGAAAATTGGCTGAAGTTTGGCCGCGCCAATTTCTCCCAACTCGAAGGCTGGACCACATGTCTGCGTTTGCGCTGATATGTCACTGATTGGCGTTTGTTGATTGACTTGTGTGCGCACTGGCTGCATCCCGCTCCTGTTGAACTTTTCACGTTGCGCGGGCCAAGACTTCAGTCATGAGACAAGACTTCAGACATGAACGCTGACATCCATTCACAGACCGCACAATCGACGGTTCTCATCACAGGCGCATCGGGTGGCATTGGCGCTGATTTGGCGCGTGTCTTTGCGCGCCATGGTCATCGCCTTGTGCTTGTGGCGCGCAGCCAACATCTCTTGGACGCACTTGCCGATGAAATTAGCGCAAGCGCTCAGCAGCGCCCCCTCATCATTGTGGCCGATCTTGCGCAGCCCCAATCGATTGATGATATTTTAGAAAAATGCGCGCAGGCGAATGTGCGCATTTCCATTCTCGTCAACAATGCAGGCTTTGGCCTCACGGGTCTTGCAGTCGATCTCGATGCAAATGAACAGATCGAGATGATTGATCTGAATGTGCGCACACTCACAGCGCTCACACTTCGCCTTTTGCCTGACATCATTCAAACACGCGGGCGCATTATGAATGTGGCCTCCATCGCGGCGTTTTTTCCCGGGCCCGCCATGGCGGTCTATTATGCCAGCAAAGCTTTCGTTCTGTCGTTCAGCCAGGCGCTCTCAGTGGAATTGCGCCCTCATCGCGTCAGCGTGAGCGCATTGTGTCCCGGCGTCACAGCCAGCGGCTTTCAGCTGCGTGCAGGCATGTCATTGGCGGCAGTGGCCAATGCTATGCCCTCCATGATCGTGGCTGAGGCTGGATATAAGGGTCTTATGGCAGGCAAGCGCGTCATTGTGCCGGGCTTTGCCAATAAGGTTTTTAGCCTTCTGCCGCGCTTTGTGCCCACATCTTGGCTGATGGCGGCGATCTATCGCATACAGGCCAAACGAAAAAGCTAAACGCTTATGCAAAGATCGCATAGCAGCCTCACATATAAGCGCGACACTTTTGCTTGACGCAAATTGTCGTGGGCGCGATTGTCAAACATATGTTCATGTCGAAAATTGACCAACCAACCAAACGCTCTGTTCTGATTGTTCTCCATCACGAACAGTCAACGCCGGGGCGCATCGGACGCATGTTGCAAGCGCGCGGGCTTGAGCTTGATATTCGACGCCCCTGTTTGGGCGATAACCTTCCCAAGACGATGGGCGACCATGTAGGCGCGATCATTTTTGGTGGCCCCATGAGCGCCAATGATCCCGACGACTATATCCGCAAAGAGATTGATTGGATCGGCGTGCCGCTGCGTGAGCAAAAGCCGTTTCTGGGCATCTGCCTTGGCGCGCAGATGATGGCCCGCCATTTGGGCGAGCGTGTCTACACCCATCCTGAAGGGCGTGCTGAAATCGGCTATTACCCGATCCAAGCCACCGCTGAAGGTCACGCCTTTTGTGAAGCCACCTTCCCCGACCATGTCTATCATTGGCATCGCGACGGCTTTGACCTGCCCAAGGGCGCGACCCTGTTGGCCAGCGGCGAGCATTTTCCCAATCAAGCCTGCAGCTTTGGCGACACAGCCGTCGGGCTGCAATTTCACCCAGAAGTCACCTATGCCACAATCCGGCGCTGGTGCGTTCAGGCCGAAGAGCGGATGGGCGGTGTTGGTGCCCAGCCACCCCATCTGCACAGCGCGGGTTGGAACCAGCATGATTCCACCATCAATCGCTGGACATCGGACTTTTTGAATCGCTGGCTGGCGAGCGTCAAAGACTAATTCCGATCTCAATGGCCTGATGCTCTGGACGCGCGCAAAGCCGCGCAGATGCACCAATTCAAACCAAATCTGTCCCAGTTTAAC
>CAIUDK010000250.1 GCA_903897875.1 uncultured Hyphomicrobiales bacterium | reverse complement strand
TGAAGGATCCGGGCCGCTTCGCGCGGCTCGGCGGCAAGATCCCCAAGGGCGCGTTGCTGGTCGGTTCGCCCGGTACCGGCAAGACCCTGCTTGCCCGCGCCATCGCGGGTGAAGCGGGCGTGCCGTTCTTCACCATTTCGGGTTCGGACTTCGTCGAGATGTTCGTCGGCGTCGGCGCAAGCCGTGTGCGCGACATGTTCGAACAGGCCAAGAAGTCGGCGCCGTGCATCGTCTTCATCGACGAAATCGACGCGGTCGGTCGCCATCGCGGCGCTGGCCTTGGCGGTGGCAATGATGAGCGTGAGCAGACACTCAACCAATTGCTTGTCGAGATGGACGGCTTTGAAGCCAATGAGGGCATCATTCTGATTGCTGCCACCAACCGTCCCGATGTGCTTGATCCTGCCCTGCTGCGTCCAGGCCGCTTTGATCGTCAGATCGTTGTGTCCAACCCAGACGTCATGGGCCGCGAAAAGATCCTCAAAGTGCATGTGCGCAAAGTGCCGCTGGCTCCAGATGTGGATCTCAAGACCGTGGCACGTGGCACACCGGGCTTCTCGGGTGCGGATCTGATGAACCTCGTCAATGAATCAGCTTTGATGGCCGCACGCCGCAGCAAGCGCGTTGTGACCATGGCTGAGTTTGAAGACGCCAAAGACAAAATCATGATGGGTGCGGAACGTCGCACACTCGTGATGACGGAACAGGAAAAAATGCTGACCGCCTATCACGAAGGTGGCCATGCGGTTGTGGCCCTCACAGTGCCAGCAACAGATCCTGTCCATAAAGCGACGATCATTCCACGCGGACGTGCGCTGGGCATGGTGATGCAGCTGCCAGAGCGCGACAAATTGTCGATGAGCTATGAGCAGATGACCTCACGCCTTGCTGTCTTGATGGGTGGCCGCGTTGCGGAAGAAATTATCTTCGGTAAGGACAAGGTCACGTCCGGTGCACAATCTGACATCGAACAGGCCACCAAATTGGCCCGTGCGATGGTGACACGCTGGGGCTTCTCGAAAGAGTTGGGCACAGTGATGTATGGCGAAAATCAGGAAGAAGTCTTCTTGGGCTATTCCATGGGTCGCCAGCAGAACATCTCTGAAAACACAGCACAGAAGATCGATTCCGAAGTTCGTCGTTTGGTGGAAATGGGTCTTGCAGAAGCAACACGCATTCTGACCGAAAAGCGCGACGATCTCGAAACGCTCGCTAAGGGCCTTCTGGAATATGAGACCTTGTCGGGTGAAGAGATTTTGGGTCTGTTTGAAGGCAAGCAGCCTGTGCGTGAATCCGATGATACACCGCCGCCAGCACGCCCAACAACGGCCGTGCCGACAACAGGTTGGTCACGTCCCAAATCAGATGAGGCAGGCGGCCTAGAGCCTCAGCCCCAGACGTAAAGACTGCAACAGAATTGAAAAAGCCCGGCTGGTTCAGCCGGGCTTTTTTGTATGTGCCATCTCGCCTTCAACTGCGGCGCTGAAATGGCGCTTGATAAATCCAAACCGGACGCTCGCCCGGATTGCTGATAAAGGCATAGGGCTGCAATTCAGCCGCCTCAAATTCCAAACTCACCAACCAACAGCCGGGGCGCAAATCGGCTTGTGCTTTTTCAACAGCGCGCGGCATGCTCTCGGGCCGCTGAAACAGATAGACCATGTGGTAGCCAGACCAATCAGCCAGCCAAATATCACCTTGCTCAATGCGCGCCCACCGACAGCGCAGAGCACTCAACAAGCGCAGCGGCCAACTCATTTCCAATCCATGCAAAGCAACATTGGGATAGGCTTTGCGCAGAGCAATCAAACCATCGCCCAAGCCACTGCCCGCATCCAAAATGCGCGCATCCTTTTGCAAGGGGACATGGCGGGGTAAGTCTTGAAGCGCTTTTTTAGGTGTTGGAAAAAATGGCGCATCACGCCATGCGCTGCGCGGATAGACCAGCAGCACAGGCCCCAGCAACAGCAGCCAACCTAAAGGCGGCAGACTGAATGTGCCCGACGCCAAACCCATCGAGAGCGGAAAACCCAAAAACACCAAAGCTTTTCGCATGGATGTATGCGCAAGCTTGCTGAGCAAACTGCCCCACAAGGTTGCCACCAAAAACGCAATCCATTCCGCTGCACCCAGCTCACGCAGACCTTGAAACAACAGCCACGACGTACACCACGCAAACAATGCGGGGAGTGGCCAGTTCAAAAACTTGCGCTGCCGCCAGATGAAGTTCGCCATGTGAGATTAAGGCGTTTTGTTGGATGGATCGCGATATTGCAGCGTGACGCTAATGCGACGATTGCGCGGATCAAAGGCATCGTCTGGGAAGAACGGGTCCTTATCAGCAACGCCTTCGATGCGCGCGATGCGGCTTTCATCGACACCCGCTTTGGTCAACATCTGACGCGTAGTTTCGGCACGCTCCGTCGAGAGCGCCCAATTGTTGCGATCTCCGCCACCAGCAAAACCGTATGCATCGGTGTGCCCACGCACGACAATTTTATTGGGCATGTCATTGATGGCCTTAGCAACAGTGTCCATCAAAGCTTGCGCGCGTGGCAAAAGCTTATTGGTACCAAGCGCAAACATTGAGAAGTCGGATTTATCGACAATCTCAATGCGCAAGCCTTCTTTCTCGCGCACGAAATGCACTTGGCCTTTGAGATCGGCTAGCGAATTGTCATTGGCAAGTTTGTCTTCCAGAGCCTTTTGCACATTGTCAAAATTCTTCTGATCGAGTTGGGCTGCAGCTTGGCTCTTTTCCTGATCGCTCAGCTCGCCAGCGCCACCCTTTTTCTCACCATCAGCTTGGCCGCCCTTGCCATTACCTTCGCCAGAGCTACCCTTGCCTTCTCCATCACTATCGCCGCCCTTGTTAGACGCGTCTTGTGCGCCACCTTGTTTGGTGGCGTCCTGTGCACCACCCTTGCCAGTGTCTTGGCTGGATTCTGGTGACGGATCTGTCTCAGGCCCCTTGTCGGCATCCTTGCCGCCTTCGGTGTCTTTTGGATTGGCAAGATCAAGCAGGCTGGTTTGGAACGCAGCACTGGGCATGCCTTCTGGATCCAGAATAGAACGCCCGCCCAACACGCCGTTCGAGCCAGCAAGCTGTCCACTTGTAATCGTGCTTTTTGGCGTGGGCTTAAAATAATCGGCAATGCCTTTGCGTTGCGCTTCGGTTGTTGCACCCAGCAGCCACATGAGCAGAAAGAACGCCATCATGGCGGTCATCATATCGGCGAGCGCAATCTTCCACGCACCACCATGGCCACCGCCATGATCGGGCTGAATCTTCTTAATGATAATAGAGGCTGGGGCTTCTTTCTTATCGCCCTTTTTCGGCTCGGCCATTCCTACTTACCTCTCAGGCCGTCGAACACCTCACCAAAGCTTGGTTGATTGTGATGATCGATTGCAGCACGCGCCGCTTCAATAACGAGGGGCTGAGGATGACCGTGCAAAGTCGCAACAATGATCTGCTTCACCACCTGATAGATCTGGCCTTCTTCATCGATGACTTGCGTCAAACGTCCAGCAAAGGGTTCAACAAAACCATATGCGAAGAACACGCCCAAAAACGTACCCACGAGCGCACTACCAATCAGCGCACCTAGAACGGCTGGTGGTTGATCAATCGAGCCCATGGTTTTCACCACGCCCAACACGCAGGCCACAATACCAAGTGCTGGCAAAGCGCCGGCCATACCGGCAAGCGCATGAGCTGGTGCCAAGGCCGTGTGATGATGTTTTTTCAACGCAGCATCCATCACATCTTCAACAGCATAAGGATTCAATCCGCCCGATGAGACAACCATCAAACGGATCGTATCGGTGATGAGATGCAACAGTGCTGTGTCTTTCATGAGCTTTGGATATTCACTGAAGATCGCGCTGGATTCTGGATTTTCCACATGGGCTTCAAGCGCCACAGGACCATCAACGCGCAGGATTTTCAAAAGGCGTGAGACAAGAAAAATGACATCGAGATAATCTTGCTTGTGCCACATAGGGCCACCGAAGATTTTGCCCATGCCGCCGCCGATACCCTTGAGCGTATCAAGACTGTTACCGATGAGCATAGCAGCAATAGCAGCGCCAAGAATCGTGGCTGTCTCTGCGGGTGCCGCGTGAATGATGGGAGTCATGTCGCCGCCGTGGGCGATGAACACACCAAACACACACCCCAACAGAAGCACAATTCCGATAGCACCAAACATACTAACCTCCATGATGCCAACCACCGCCAACGACGGGGTGACACAGACTCTTTACGCAACGCAATTCTTAACCCAACTCGCGAGTCCGGTAGGAATTTAGATATCTTAACACGCCTTGAAACCTGATGTCAGACAGCTCTGCGCGCGTTCTTGCGCTTGGCGAATCTGATCAGGCGTCATACGTGCTGCCGCATCGTCACGTGATTGAACGGCTCTACGCAAACCATCCCCACCTAACCGCGCACCCGCGACATTGAACCACATATAAGCGAGCACAATATCCTTGGGCACGCCTTTGCCTTCATCATAGAGAAGGCCCAAATTGTATTGCGCAGGACCATTGCCCTGCGAAGCGGACTGGAGATAAAGCTTTTTGCTCATCTCATAATCTTGCGGCACGCCGGTGCCGTTTTGATAAAGCCAGCCAAGATTGAATTGGGCGGCGGCATTACCTTGCTCTGCGGCTTGGCGATACCAATTGGCGGCTTCGCGCTGATCTTGCGGTTGACCAAGGCCAACATCATACATCACGCCGATATTCGATTGCGCCTGCGCATAGTTCTGTTTGGCCGCGCGCTGATACCAGCGCAACGCCTCGACATAATCTATCTGCACGCCCAACCCATATTGATAAAGCCAGCCCATCAAGAACTGACTCTCCGCATCACCACCTTCGGCCAGCGGACGCCAAACGCGCAACGCCGCTGCGTAATCACCCTTATCGACAGCGCTGTAACCCTCTGCCGCACGACTTGGTGCTGCAGCACTTTGCGCCAAGGCAGGTGCACCACCGGCACTCACGAGAAGCAGAAACAGGCACGCCCATTTCAAAAGAGGTTTCCGCATCGACACAACACACACCAGATGGCAGCCATGCATTGGCTACGTTCAAGCTCATGCGACCATAAATTTTGTTACCAAGGGCGAGATATTTGGCACGCTTAGCCTGAACCAAGCGCCCAACCGACCCCACGCACCTGTCGCGCGCATGAATGATGGCTGAGGGGGCAAGCATGGCTTGACCAGCCCCCTCAAAAGCAAGGCGATATTGCTATCGCCCAAATATCTTAGAGCTTGTCGGTGATGCGTGAGCCGATTTCGACCGCGGTCTGCAACATGCGCGCATTGCCGTTGTAGATCTGCTGAGCCTTAATCATCTGCATCAATGACTGGGTCATATCCACATTCGACTGCTCGAGTGTGCCAGACATGATCTCGCCTGAGTTTGGTGCGCCAGCGCCCGAATAACGCGGCGACCCGCTTGCCTGGCTCTGCGTGAAATTGGTGTTACCAATCGCCTTAAGAGCGCTTGGAACGGCAAAGTTTGCCATTTTCAACATGCCAATAGTGAGCTTGGTGTTGTTGGCATCAGCATAGGTGGCTGAGACCGTGCCATCTGAACTCACTGATACGCCAGACAGAGCGCCACCATTGCATGTCTGCGGGATCTGAATGGGACCAGCAGGATCAGTGCCCAAAGGCGGCGAATTGGGGAATGTGCCCGCAACGCTGTCTGTTGGCTTAAAACACTGGACCTGAAGGCCACCTGTGCTGGTCAAAACCATGGAGTTGACCGTGGCGGGTGGTGTTGCGGTTGATGTTGGATCGGCCATGCTTGGCCCCAAAGTCAGGCCGAAGCTACCCGCACGTGTATAAGAAAGGGTCGGCGTATCGCCCGGCGTGCCAAGCGTGAAGAAGCCGCTGCCGGCAATCGCCAAATCGGTCACATTACCTGTGGTCGACATCGAGCCCTGGCTGGTCGAGCGCATCACGGAGTTTGCAATGACGCCCGAACCGATCGCAGTCTTGGGATCAGCAGATGGATCATTGGCAAACACATCAGCAAAACTGGCCTCAGACGACTTAAAGCCAACTGTGCCCGCATTCGCGATATTGTTCGACGTGACTTCTAATTCTTTTTGAGCTGCATTGAGCCCTGACATGACTACGGACAGCATGGGTGCCTCACTTTATATAACTAAGCCTCTGATATCGATGGTCTATTTCAACCTTCCCGAATATCCTTGCAAATCGTGGGCCAGTTGAAACATCCGCTCATATCGTCTGGTGAGATAGCGAATTCTGGGCCAAATGCGCGATTGCTGCCCTCAGGGATTAAAACATCTCGCAGACCGACCGTTCTCTTGTTTAGACGCACAGAGGAACATCGACATGCTGCACATGAACGCAATGAAGTCCTATCAGCAGGCTGAGCAAGAATTCCTTGTGGAGGGTGCTAGCCCCCACCGTCTCGTTCAAATCCTCTTTGATGAGCTTCTCGTGTCCCTCGACCGCGCCGAATACGGCATGCAGGTCACCGACCTTGCTGCCAAGTCAGCCGGCACATCCAAGGCCCTGACCATTCTTTATGTCTTGGCCCAGAGCCTCGACTTCGATAAGGGCGGCGATCTCGCCCAGACCCTGTCTCAGGTCTACGAATGGGCCCGCCGCTCCGTTATCCAGGCAAGCTCTGATAATACAGTGAGCCTGTTGGCTGAAGTGCGTTCAACAATTTCCGGGAT
This sequence comes from uncultured Hyphomicrobiales bacterium, assembly GCA_903897875.1. GTDB lineage: Bacteria > Pseudomonadota > Alphaproteobacteria > Rhizobiales > Beijerinckiaceae > Terripilifer. Next base: position 7,192 of record CAIUDK010000250.1, on the reverse strand, counting down.
TTCAGATGCTTGGAAGACGATTGCCATTGCCGCCTAAGGGCGCCCTCAAAGGCAATTTGGAACCGGCCTAAAGCCAAGCCTTAAGCGTCTTCGCGTTGGATCGAGAACTTCCGCATCTTTTCAATCAGCGTCGTGCGCTGCGTACCAAGTCGGCGCGCAGCAGCACTGACTGAGCCTTCCGAGTCCTGCAAAGCTATGCGGATGAAGGCCGTTTCAATCTCCGTCATATAATCACGAAGACTAAACGCCTCGCGTGAGTTCAAAACCATCTTCACGTCCACATCCCCAGTGGTCGAGGCTTGGATAGGCCCCTCGCCCAAGGGTGGCAGCTCAAACGGCAAGATCATGGACAGATCGCGGGGCGGCAGCGCGCTTGTCAAACCACCAACAGCCTGCCAAAGCGCGCTCGACTCGGCCTTGGCCACGGCCGCAGGCACTGGCACACGCACCAGACGCGGCACAATAGACGCATCAATGTCAGAATCTGGATACAGAACCCCCGCACGTTCAATGACATTGCGAAGCTGGCGGACATTACCAGGCCACGGCACGGATTGCAGGGCTGCAACCGCACAATCGGTTAGCTTGGGAATATTGCGATGCCCCTGACGCTTGAAACGCTCCAGAATGAGCTCGATCAACCGGGGAATATCATCCTTGCGCTCGTCAAGCGGGGGAATGACAATCGGGAATACATTGATGCGGTAGTAAAGATCTTCGCGAAACTTCTGCTCTTCTATGAGCTGATCGAGATCGCGATGAGTGGCGCAGACAAAGCGCACATCCACCTTGATCGACTGGCTGGCGCCAACACGCGTAAAAGTCTGCTCTTCTAAGACCCGCAGAAGCTTAACCTGCATTTCGTGCGGCATGTCCCCGATTTCGTCGAGAAACAGCGTGCCGCCCGATGCGCTCTCCATAAGTCCGGCCCGCGTGCGAACAGAACCAGTAAAGGCGCCCTTCTCGGACCCAAATAATTCACTTTCCAGAAGATCTCTCGGAATTGCGCCACAATTGACTGGAATAAAGGGACCAGTCGCGCGCGGAGACATGAGATGAATGGCACGAGCGGCAAACTCTTTACCGCTACCCGAAGGTCCATTGATAAATACAGTGGTGCCCAATGGAGCAACGCGACTGATAAGATCAACAACTTCCCGCATGGCAGGACTTGGTAAATCTAAGTAACGCTCAACTTCTTCTCGCTTCACGTAGCGTTCCCCACAGATCAACTGTCAGATTTTTGACTGAACATGTCTGACATCACAAGAAAAACCCCGGGAAAACCTGACAACTCGCAACCCATAATGATGATAATTCGCGATTTTGGGTTTTCGTCTTTACGCCCGTCTCTCCAAGCTCAAAATCTATTTATTCAAAAACTCTATATTTAACAGCGACTTAAAGATATTAGCCGCGCCAAAACCAACAAAAATTGCTCCAAACCAACTTCGTGGCACGCCTGTTGCTCTCTTCCCTCTGACTTAATGTCGAGAGACGGAGTAGCCTCGTGAGTTCGGTGATTTGTGTAACAGACGGTCTGGCAGACCATGAAGCGTGGGCAACCCACCTTCATATGCGCGGATACGAAACCATCATGACCGACGTTCAGGCGCTCGGTTCTCTCAAAAGCGACGCTTGGGCGCGTTGCGGCCTCCTAGTCTCACAGAGTGCTGCCAAGAAATTGGCAAGTGACACTGCGGGCTTCGTGGGCTGGTGCCGCCGATTGAAAGCCGAGCGCATCATTGTGCTGGGTGAAGCTGGTCCACACTTTGAAGTGAAGGGTGAGTTCAACGGTTCCGTGCTTCGCATTCGTCCTGCCGTCAATGGCTGGCGCTTTGCAGCCGAAGTGGCTGCACGCTTTTTGGATGAAGAGCAGGGTGTGGCTGTCGGAGATCCGTCAACCTTTAATCTCCTACGCCTCGCCCGTCGCGTTGCCATGAGCGATGTGACTGTGATGTTGGTAGGCCCAACCGGCACAGGCAAAGAAGTTGTCTCTCGCTTCTTGCACAATTCTTCCAAGCGCAAACGCGAACCCTTCATCGCCGTCAATTGCGCTGCTGTTCCTGATTCCATGTTGGAAGCTGTTTTGTTCGGTTATGAGCGCGGCGCCTTTACAGGTGCGCATCAACCAAACAAAGGTATTTTCCGCGCTGCCGATGGCGGCACGTTGTTGCTCGACGAAGTGTCTGAAATGGCGCTCCCACTGCAGGCAAAATTCTTGCGCGTCTTGCAAGAAAAAGAAGTCACGCCGCTGGGTAGCACAAAGGCAGTGCCAGTTGATGTCCGCGTGATTGCAACATCAAACCGCTACATGCTGGATGAAGTCAAAGCCGGTCGTTTCCGCGAAGATCTTTACTATCGCATCAACGTGTTTCCGCTTGCGACACAGGCACTTTCAGCTCGTCCTGGCGATATTTTGCCTATCTCTATTTCGCTTTTGTCAAAGCATTCGGGTGGATTTTCTAATCTTCCAGAATTGTCAGAAGCAGCCATTGAAAAGCTGGAAGGCTACAACTGGCCCGGCAATGTGCGCGAGCTAGAAAATGTTCTGCAGCGCGCCATCGTTCTGGCTGGCGGCAAGGAAATTGATGTCGATCATTTGATGATCGATCCACAAGATCTGGTCCGCGTTCACGAAGCTCTGCGTAACTCGCCAGACTTCTTGGCCATGCCAGCTCCCGTGGTGGCTCCTGCGCCCGTGCGCCGCAAAGCCGCCGTTGCCTAATTCAGATACACAGGAACATCCCATGTCAGCGATCAATATGTCCGCGATCAATATGACCTCGATGAAGACCAATGCACTTGGTGATTTTGACAAGCTCAAAATTCCTGATGCAGCGGCCAAGGGAAACTTTGCCGACCATCTTCATCAGGCCCTTGGCCAGGTGGCGCAAATGGAAAAGCAGGCAGACACAATCACTCAGGCGTTCGAATCTGGTGAAGAGGCCGACGTCACAAAAGTGATGATGGCACGTGAAAAATCAGCCATGGCCTTTGAGGCAACGTTGCAAGTGCGCAACAAACTTCTAAGCGCTTACAAAGACATTATGTCGATGCCAATCTAATCGTCATTGTCTGTCCAAGTTGTGATGAAATTGAAGATGATGAATTTTTCTGGTGGAGTTAAACGCGATGTCTGATAGCCGATCCGTCGCGATGTCTGGCTCAGGAGCACTTGGCACACCAGCCGAGCGCGTCTTAGATGTGTTCTCAACTTTGCGCAGCATCATGCGTCAGCCCGCTGTTGTGCGCGCTGCCCCCATGATCTTGGTCAGCATTGTTGTTGCCATCGGTCTTTCAATGATCCTTTTGTTGCGCGAACCAGCGATGGTGACGCTCTTTCCAAAACTCGGCGAAGACGACAAGGCCCAGATCTTCCAAATTCTGACGGACCAAGGCATCAAGGTTAAGCTCGAAACATCAACTGGCCAAGTGATTGTGCCGCGCGCAGATTTCTATCGCGCAAAAATGATTCTTGCTTCAAACGGTCTGCCAAAGGCAGCCGTCAGCGGCTACGACCTCCTAACACAATTGCCAATTGGCACCAGCCGCTCTGTTGAGCAGGCCAAATTGCGTCAATCTCAAGAAAGCGAAATCGCACGTTCCATCATGGAAATTCGCGATATTGAAGCAGCCCGTGTTCATCTTGCTGTGCCAGAACGCTCAGCCTTCGTGCGCGATCAAGCGCCCCCAACAGCCTCCGTTTTTGTACGCCTACCAGCAGGCCGCGTTTTGGCTGCCGGTCAGGTTCAGTCCATCGTTAATCTGGTGAGCTCAAGCGTTCCTTATCTGTCATCAGCCAATGTGACGGTCGTCGATCAGCACGGCTCATTGCTGACAACACCACAGCGCGATGCAGAGCTTGGCCTGACCGCACAGCAGCTCGAACATAAGAGCCGCGTTGAGAAAATCATGCGCGAACGCGTGATGAATTTGCTCACACCCGTCGTTGGTCAGGGCAATGTAAACACTGAAGTCAATGTTGAAATGGACTTCACACGCACCGAACAGACGCGTGAATATTACGACCCCAATTCAGCGGCAGTCCGCAGCCAGCAGGAAAGCGTGCAGGAATCATCTGATGGCCGCGCCCGTGGTATTCCAGGCGCAACATCAAACCAGCCGCCACCAACACCACAGCTGAACGCGACACCTGCCGCCAATGCAGCAGCCGCTACTGCTGCCGCTGGTGGAGAAGCCTCACGCAATCGCGCCAGCACATCGCTTCGTAACTTTGAAGTGAGCCGTGAAGTCAAATCAACACGCCCTGCCATTGGTGAGGTCAAGCGTATCTCTGTTGCTGTGCTTTTGCGCTCGGCCACAATGCTCGACGAGGCTGGCAAGACAGTTGAAAAGCCTATGTCTGAAAGCGAGCGCGGTCATTTGCAAGAATTGTTGCAAGAGGCTGTTGGCTATGATTCAGCTCGCGGCGATAAGGTTGCCATTGTGTCATCAAGCTTTGCTGATGAAATCCCAATGCAGTCTCGCGGTTGGTACGATGCACCTTGGCTAGAAGATGCCATCAAGCAGCTCGTCATCCTCCTTGTTCTCGCAGTGATCGTTCTTGGTGCCTTGAAGCCATTCCTCAGCCGCTTGATGTCGGGTGCAGAATACTCAGCTGTTCAGGACGATGCGTTGTTGGGTGATGGAGAATCCATCGAAGTGCGCGAAGGTGAAACGCTTGATGATATCAAGGCTCGCCTCAAGCCGAAGAAGTCTGGCATCTCGGCTGAACTTCTTGACACTGCCAACACATATGATGACAAAGTTACGCTGATCCGAATGTTGGTGGGTGACGATGCAGGCCGTGTGACTGCGGTGCTGAAGGGTCTCATCCAACGCGATCACAGCTAACATTAGAAGCAGGACACGACTATGGCCGAGAATGTTGCAGAAGTGATGGTTGAGCAGGAACTGGAAGACGATCATTATGATCTTCTTTCAGGCACGCAGAAATGCGCGATCCTCATGCTGCTTCTTGGTGAAGAAGAAGCATCACAAATTCTCAAGAATCTGTCACCACGCGAAGTGCAGCACCTTGGCAGTGCGATGTATTCAGTGGCCGATGTTGATCAACGCACCGTCAATCGCGTGCTCGACGAGTTCTTAGGTATCATCAAAGCGCAGACCAGCATTGGCCTTGGCGCCGATAGCTACATCCGTCGTATTTTGGTCAAGGCTTTGGGTGACGATAAGGCCGGCAGCGTTTTGTCGCGCATCACACCTGCAAGCTCAAACAACAGCATCGAAATTCTGCAGTGGATGGACGCAAAGTCGATTGCTGAAATGATTGAGCAGGAACATCCTCAAATCATCGGCATCATCATCGCGCATCTGGAATATGCCGTGGCTGCCGACGTTCTCGTCTTGCTGCCTGAAGAACTTCAGCACGAAGTGATCCAGCGTATTGCAACTCTTGATTCTGTTCAGCCAGAAGCCATCGATCAACTTGAACGCGTGATGAAGCATCAGTTTGCTGCCAACACATCTCTGCGCGCCTCCAAGATCGGCGGCATCAAGGCTGCTGCAAAAATTATGAACTTCACGAACACGGCTGTTGAACAGCGCATCATGAAGAACATCTTGAAAGCCGATAAGAATCTGTCGACAAACATCCAAGACAACATGTTCGTCTTCGAAAATCTTATTGCCTGTGATGAAAAGAGCTTGGGTACATTGACACGTAACGTCGATGCCGATCAGCTCGCCATCGCACTCAAGGGTGCTGATGAGCGTCTGCGTGATAAAATTCTGGGCTCGATGTCAGCACGTGCTGCTGCCTCGATCCGTGACGAAATTGAAGCCAAGGGCCCGATGCGCGTCACCGAAGTTATGGAAGCACAAAAGGGCATTATCGCTGTTGCGCGTAGATTGTCTGATGCCGGCACCATGGTTCTAGCAGGACGCGGAGAAGAACTTGTCTGATCTGATCACGCGCCGCGTCGAGCTGAATGAAGTTCCCGAGCTGATCCAGCGCGGTGGCGACTTCATGCCTGACGCACGCGCATTGCCAGCAGATAATGTGAGCTTCGTGAAGTGGGAAAAGAAGAGCTTCCGCAAGCTCGAAACCATTCAAGCCGAAGAAGACGCCGCACAAAATTCACCAAGCCCATCAGCTGAAACTGATGAAGCAACGCATGTTCACGCTGATGTTGCAGCCCCAGATCATGAGCAAGAGCGCGCAGCCGCGCCGCCACCGCCACCTCCACTGCCCGCCATTAAAGATCCAGGCCCATCGGCCGCCGACCTTTTGGTTGAACTTGAAAAAGCACGTGAAGATGGCCGCGCGATTGGCTATGCACAAGGGCTCGCCGCTGCACGCGATGAATTGAAAGAAGCCATTCAGCTTGTGCGCACAGTCGAAGCTGGCCTTCTGAATTCGGCTGAAGAACTGCTGGAACGCAACACGGCGATCATCGCAAAACATGTGCGTCGCATTGCGCAAGACTTAGCAGGCACCTTGTTTGCCGAAATGCCGCAAGCCTTCGTGGAGCGCATTCGCCAAGCGGCTGATACATTCACACGCGCGGGTTCAGATTTTAGCTTGATGCTCAACGATCAAGACGCCCTGCTGTTGCACACAACATTAAGCGGTGACGATTTCTTCTCACGCATTCGTGTTGTAGCAACTGAAGATGTTGCGCAAGGCGCATTCAAACTCGTGTCCCGCGATCTTGAATATAGTGACGCACCGCATATGGACGAGTTGCCGGAGTGAGTCATGCTTGATCTTGATAAAATGCTAGATCGCGGACTCGAATCCATTCACGCCTCGCGTGACATCAATGCGGCTGGTCGCGTCAAACGTTTCGATGGCCAGATTGTTCATGCCAGTGCTTTTCCTGCCAGTGTTGGCAATGAATGTCGCATCGCATGCGAGAACGGCCAATGGGCCACAGCCGAAGTGATCGGCTTTCTCGATGACTATACTGTTCTCGTTCTCACCGGCGGCAATGCGACCATGGTTGCTGGCGCGCGCGTTGAAACGGTGCGCCGTATTGACGCTGTGCAAACGGGTGAAGGATTGCTCGGCCGCGTGTTTGACGGCGCAGGCAATACACTTGACGATCTCCCACCACCCAATTTGCCTGATCGCTGGGCGCTGCGTGGTGAACGCGTCAATCCTCTGCGCCGCAGACCTGTTAAGGAAGTTCTCGACACAGGCGTTCGCGCCATCAACGCGCTTTTG
>CAIUDK010000249.1 GCA_903897875.1 uncultured Hyphomicrobiales bacterium | reverse complement strand
GTGCATCGGCCGGACTCATAAAATTGACGCTGGCGCGACGGTGTTATCGGCAGTGGCTACATCCTCGGTCGGTTCTTTCGGTTCGATACCAGAAGCTTCAAGCATGGCGCGCAACTTCAGGCCAATCTCATCGTATTTCAGCGAGCATGAATTTGGATAGGTCACCTGGAAGGTTACCGTCTTGGCTGCTGCCTTGGGATCGAGTTTTATCGTTGCCGTAATACCTACCTGGCTGATTTCATATTCATGGCTCGGTAGTACCGGCGCCAGCTTATCCAGCAGCGCATAGATGGCCTTATAATCGTGCTTCGGATTCGCTTCCAAGGTGAGCTTCTTGCCTTTGTGCAGCGATAGCCTAAGTTTGTTAATGGACACGCTCTCGATACCGCTGGAGGGATTCCAGGTGAAACTAAAATACTTGCGCCGTACTGGGGAAAGGTTATAAATGCGCGTATCCGTCGGGTCGGCCGGCAGCTCCTCGCATTTGAGAATCGTCTCAGCAAAGATTGCCTGCAAGGGCTCCACAGCTCTCCGGTCGCCAGTCAAATGCAAGTCGAGCCGGCCATCCTGCTCGGAATAGACAAACACTATCTCGAACGCCGGATGATGCGGCCGGCGCCCGAACTCATCACCCACCCACTCCACCGCCTGACGCGCGTAGTCCTTGGGATAGGCAAAGAAGTAATCCAGCTCGCCGCGTCGGTAGGGCTCTACTTTGCAGCGCATACCGCGTCCTTCGGCTTGACGGAAATATCGGCTGATGCCAGCGGCCAGTGCTTTAATACTTTCTTGATCGACAGCCGCCTTCACCTGCGGCAGGTTCTTTCGCTTGCGCCAGTGACTGAGTGAGTCGGCGTGACAGAAGCGCGTAGCCCCCTTCCACAGCGCGGGGTAATCAAGAAAGGTTGTCATCGCCCGCTCGTAATGGCCGGGCAATGACATTAATTTGGCGACAAATACAGCGTGCTCGTCTACCTCAGAAAGATGGAATTCCGCCTCGTCGATAATAGCTTTGGTGCCCTTGTCGGGGCTCATCTCGCCGACTTCACGAAGTTCGGTATCCAAGCTTGCGCGCATTACATCTGGCAATGCCAGCCAAGCCTCGAAAAGGGGTTCGATCTTGGTTTCCTTGATTGCCGAAAAATCAAAGTTCTGCAACAGTCCGCGCGCCTTAAAGTAGCGCGCAAGCAGGGCGTTGGGCGTATTGCGGAAGAAGTCTTTTGTCGAGTAATGTCTGGCCATTAGCCCCCCTGTCAAGCATGCTACAAACCCATATGAAATTAAGAATTATGTTGAACGCTACCATACCCTAGCGAACTCTCAACGCTTGACAATAAAATATAGCGAAAATTTGAGCATGTCTGGTTAGGCTACTGCCTGCGTTGCCATTCTTTTACTCTACACTTTAATTACGGCATGAAGAGTTCGATGAGCCGTAAAGCTGATTGCTGGGACAATGCACCCACTGAAAGTTTGTGGGGTTCGTTAAAACGTGCCTGTGTTTTTGGTCGTCGGTTTAGAACACGGGCAGAAGCCATAGAGGCCGTTATGAACTGGTTTGCGTTTTACAATGCGAGGCGATTGCATTCAACACTGGGGTATGTGAGTCCGATGCAATTTGAGAAAAACTGGCTGGCAGAACAAGAAAGACGTTCTGCTTAATCGTATCCGTTAAGGGATTCGTGATTCAGGGGCAAGCTCATCGAGCTCGACGCTCAATATTTATACAGGCTGAACGTCGTTGTTCAATTTCGCCAGAAACTCATCAACTTTATGCTGCAGCAAAGCCTCGCTCTCAGCAATGAGATCCGTGTAACGAGAATTCTGAAATCCCCATAAAGTAGAATATACCTCTTCTCGGTGTCCAACCAAATACGGGAGTGTGGTTACAACACGAATATTCCGCTGGCTTTCTATAAAGCGATCAATAGTG
>CAIUDK010000248.1 GCA_903897875.1 uncultured Hyphomicrobiales bacterium | reverse complement strand
TCTCGATCACGAGCCTTGGTGGCGCGCTATTGCAGCGCGGGGCTATGCGGGTGAGCGCCTAGGACTCAAAGCCAAATGAGCCCAATGGATATTCTCATCACGGGTGGTGCGGGCCAAGTTGGTCATGAACTCCAAAAACTAACATGGCCAGCGCATGTGCGTATTCACGCGCCGCAGCGTGCTGAGTTGGATCTAACGGATTCCGATTCCATCGATCACATGCTGGCGTCACGCCAGTGGGCTGCCATTATCAATCCAGCCGCTTATACTGCCGTTGATAAGGCTGAGACAGAACCGGATCTCGCCTTCAAGGTCAATGCAGCAGCACCCGCCTATCTGGCTTGCCTTGCAGCGCAAGCGAATATTCCTCTCGTGCATGTTTCAACCGACTATGTGTTTTCGGGCGAACTCAATCGTCCCTATCGTGAAGACGATGCGGTTGGGCCTAAGGGTGTGTATGGACGCAGCAAGCTGGCTGGCGAAGAAGCGATTGCTGAGTTTCACGAACGCCACGCCATTGTACGCACAGCTTGGGTGGTGAGTGCGCATCGCGCAAATTTCCTTAAGACGATGTTGCGCCTAGCGGAAGAGCGCGACGAATTGCGTGTGGTGGCCGATCAATTTGGCAGCCCGACAGGTGCGGCTGATTTGGCTCAAGCATTAGCTACAATTACATTGCGCATGATTGATGATGTAAATGCGCCGCGTGGGATCTTTCATTTTGCCAATGCGGGCTCGACACATTGGGCTGGCTTGGCGCAAGAGATTTTCTGGCAGTCTGAAGCGCGTGGTGGGCCGCATGCTGAAGTGGTTCCCATCTCAAGCGCAGATTATCCAACGCCGGCCAAACGTCCCGTCAATTCTTGTTTGAATATAGAGCGGATTGGCAAAGACTACGGCATTCACCCAAGACCATGGCAGGCTATGGTGGGCTCAATTCTAGATCGATTGATTGGCCAAGAACTAAATGAACATGTGCCAAGTGCACACCAGCCAAATGAACATGAGCCAACAGAAAAGGACGCGTCATGAAGGGGATCATTCTTGCAGGTGGTGCTGGCTCACGCCTCCACCCAGCAACATTGGCGATCAATAAGCAATTGCTGCCGATCTACGACAAGCCGATGATTTATTATCCTCTGTCCACTTTGATGCTGGCTGGTATCCGCGAGATTTTGATTATTTCCTCGCCCGAATTTATCGACAATTATCGCCATCTGTTTGGTGATGGCAGCACATGGGGCCTCGCCATTTCCTATGCCATCCAGCCACGCCCAGAAGGGCTTGCGCAGGCATTCATCATCGGGCGCGAATTTATTGGCGATGACAATGTGATGTTGGTGTTGGGCGACAATGTCTTTTACGGCGCTGGCTTGAGTGAGAAATTGCGTAAAACGGTCGCGCGTCGTGAAGGCGCCAGCGTGTTTGCCTATCATGTTGAAGATCCCGAACGCTATGGCGTTGTGAGCTTTGATGCGCAAGGCATAGCGACGGACATTGTGGAAAAGCCAAAAGAACCGAAATCACCTTGGGCGGTCACGGGCCTCTACGTTTACGATAATCGCGTGATCGATATTGCGGCCAATATCAAACCCTCACCACGTGGTGAGCTTGAAATCACCGATGTGAATTTGGCCTATTTGAAATTGGGCGCATTGAATGTTGAGCGCTTGGGGCGCGGTTACGCGTGGCTTGATACGGGCACGCATGAGTCCTTGTTGGAAGCGTCTGAGTTTGTGCGCACAGTGCAAAAGCGTCAGGGCTTCCAAATCGCATGTCTTGAAGAGATCGCTTACGACAATGGCTTTATAAGCGCAGAGCAGGTGCGTGCTTGCGGTGAGGCGCTGGCCAAAACCGATTATGGTCAGTATCTATTGCGGTTGGTTTAGCCCAAGGCGCTGCCCGCATTTTATGGCAAATAGGGTGCACGCTCGCCGCGATAGGCCATCAAATAGCCCTTCAAGACGCGCCAGCGACGTTTGACTTGTTTGACCCGTAACGTCAGCGCCATCAGCGTGAGCGTCATGATGATGCGCGCAATCGTTAGCTCGCGACTGCCGATGGAATATTTGTTCTGAACATAGGCCCATGACCACCCAAAAGAGAGATCTTTGAGCGTGTTCAAATCGGCTGTCTCACTTGATGATGAATTTCCGATATGTTTGGAATGTGCTTGTGGCACATAAATTATCTGCCGCTTTTCTGTTTGGTAGCGGAGGCTCAAATCATCATCTTCGAAATACAGAAAGATGGCTGTATCGAATCCACCATGTGCAATGAAGGATGCGCGGCGCACGAACAGTGCTGCACCACTCACCATAGTGATGCATGCGTCATGAGCGGGAATGATATTGGTGCGGGGCTTTTTTTCAAAACGGCTTTTGTGACGAAAGAAGGGCTGGCCATTTTCTTTTGATATGGATGGCACGAACAGATCGGCGTCTGGATAGCGGCGTGCCGCTTCAATCAAGCACGCAATATCATCTGGTTCTATCAAGAGATCGGGATTAGCGATCAAGACAAATTCGCAGGATAGCTGATTGAGGCCCGCCATGATGGCGCCGCCGTAGCCGTAGTTGGCATCGAGTGCCAGAACATCATAGCCCAGATTGGTGGCGATCATCCGACTGTCGTCTTGGCTCGCATTATCGACAACCAGCGTTTTTAAGGCGCTGGTGTCAATATGCGAAATGGGCAGAACGTCGCCGCTGTTGTAGCTAATCAAAAGGCGGGTGACGTTGGCCTCAAGCGTCATTATTTTTTATCCGCAACGATAATATATTGCTTGGCGAGCAAATCTGACATGCCGCCGGCTGTCAGCGTCATGAGTATTTTGCGAAATTCAAATGGCGAATAGTCTTTCGCATCGACACAATCGACGAGTTTCAATCCGCCGCATTCAATCAGCTCGATCGCCGTTTCGCGCACGAAGAAGCGCAGATGCGTTCTGTCAAGAAGTCCCGCATCCGTGTAGCGGAAGCTGCCCTTGAAAAAGAGGCCGCGAATGAACTTCCAGTTGCGAATGTTGGGGAGCGACACAATCATTCGGCCACCCGTCTTGAGCAGGGGCGTGAGACGCTTCACCGTTGCCCAAGGGTCAACGAGATGTTCAAGCACATCAAGGCAAAGGATGAGATCGAGGCTTTCGGCCTGCGCGTTTGCTTCAATCGGGGCATCTTCCACAAAGGATGTGATCACGTGATCGAAATTGGCTTTTGCCAGGTTCGCCGAGCTCTCGTCTGGCTCAACACCCAGCGCGTAGGAAACGGGCTTCGTCTCGCGAATGGCTGCGAGCGTCGCGCCAGTGCCGCAACCGACCTCTAAGACCCGCTCGCAGGTCTGAGGCAACCAAGGCAGAATTTCGCGTCGGGCTGTTCCAAAATATCGATTTGTCATAAGCAGGTACTCCGTCTCCAGTACCTACTGGGCCAGCTGGCCGGTGTAAATCTGAATAAGATCGGAATTTAGAGAGAAATTGAGTACAATCGCTGTTTCGGCCTCCTTTCAGGCCGGTGATATGTCTTGTAAGGTAATGTTTGAAACCGATTTGTAGTGTTGGGTGCTCATGCGCCTCCCTAAGGGATAGGGGGCTGGGCTTTGTGTGGGGGCTGTTAGCCCGGACAGATAGTATATTATTTGCTTGAACGTTTTTAGACCATTGCCGGTCATTTTCTGGCGATGTTTCGATAGTTAATAGTATTTGTTGCGATTGTTCTGCGTTTTTCATTTTCATTTGATTTTAAGCCGCGTGCGCGGCGGAGCATCGTATGTTTTTCAAACGATTATTGATTGTCGTTTCAGATCTTATCTCGGTTCTGATGGCTGCTGAATTGACGGTTTTGTTTCGGTTTTCTGCCGATCAATTGGCTGAGCGCGAGCGGCTCCTGATGCTTCTTGCCCCTGTGGTCTTAACGGCTTCGTTGCTGATTAATTATTTGAGTGGACTTTATCGGAGCCGCTGGCGCTTTGCTTCGCTGCCAGATTTTATGGCGGTTCTGCGGGCCGTGACAATTTTGACGGCTCTCTTGGTTCTTCTTGATTATGTGTTGGTCTCCAATAACTTTTTTGGCCGTTATGCCTTTGGCAAAGTTGCCATTCTTCTTTTCTGGTTTTTATTGTCGGGGATGCTGGGAGGGTCTCGTGTTGCTTTCCGCTATTATCGTTTTCTCATGTCGCGTGGGCGCGTTTCTGGTGCTGATGCACGCAATTGTCTGATCGTTGGCAAAGCTGGTGAGGTTGAGGCCGTAGCCAAAGCCATTGAGGAGGGCTTGCTGCCGGGCTATTTTGCGCGCGGCATATTGCTCCTAGATCGCATTGACGGACTGTCTCGCATACGTCGCACAGACGTGCTGGGGTCTATTGATAGCTTGGCAGATGTTGTTGCCGATATGGAGTATCGAGGCGTTGCGCCAGCCTGTTTGATTTTAACAACATCGGCACTGCGTCCAGATATTTTGTCGTCACGTTTTTTAAGTACTGTGCGCGAATTGGGTCTTCAGATCCTGCGCTTTGATGCTGTGGGTATCGATCACAATGCGCAACTGGCGCTGGCAAACCCTGAGGATTTTTTGCTGCGTTCTGGTGTGCGCTCGGACCCGCAGCGGTTGGAGGCGTTGCTATGTGGTGCACGCATTTTGATCACGGGTGGCGGCGGTTCTATTGGCAAAGAGATCGTTTTGCGGGCCGCTGCTTGTAAGCCTGATAAGATCATTATTCTGGATCATTCAGAGCTGGCTCTGCATAATATTCGCATGGCGTTGTCCCGTGAACAGCCCCAGCAAAATATCCACACTTGTTTATGTGACATTCGCGATATGGATAGACTGAGCGATCTGTTTTTATCTTTGCGACCTGAAATTATTGTTCATGCTGCAGCTTTGAAACATGTCAATTTTTTGGAAGAGGATTGGACTGAGGCGATCAAGACCAATATTTTTGGAACGCTGAATGTGTTCCGAGCAGCCAAAGAGGCTGGCGCCAATCTAGTTGTGAATGTTTCGACCGATAAGGCGGTGGAGCCCGTTGGTTTCCTTGGCTTTACAAAGCGCTTTGGCGAGCTTTATGCGCGCGCATTGGATCAAAGCGAGACGCTGATGCGCTTTGTATCTGTGCGTTTTGGCAATGTGTTGGGATCGAATGGTTCAGTGTTGCCGAAATTTTTGGAGCAAATTGCACATGGCGGCCCGGTGACAATTACCGATGCTGGCATGGTGCGTTATTTCATGAGCATTCGTGAAGCGGCCGAATTGGTTCTAACGGCTGGGTCGCACGCGCTTGAGGCCAAAAGCGCGCCGCCTGTTGCGCGCACGTCACTTTATGTTTTGCGTATGGGCGATCCAGTGCGCATTTTGGATTTGGCAGAAAAGCTCATTCGTTGGGCTGGGTTTGAGCCTGAGCGCGATATTGAGATCAAAGTCATTGGCCGCCGCGCTGGTGAGCGGCTCAATGAATCTCTGTTT
>CAIUDK010000247.1 GCA_903897875.1 uncultured Hyphomicrobiales bacterium | reverse complement strand
GATCCCGGATCTGCGCTTCGCTTGTCCGGGATGACATCGTTAAAAAATCGGCCAGCGCTTAACGCCAAAAAAAGGCCAACCCATTAAAATGGATTGGCCTAATTTCTCACACCAACCGGCTCTGCGCCTTGGCGGCTTCAATGAAGCTCGCAAACAACGGATGCGGATCGAATGGGCGTGATTTTAGTTCTGGGTGATATTGCACACCGATGAACCAAGGATGATCGGCATATTCCACTGTTTCTGGCAGCAGACCGTCTGGTGATGTGCCAGCGAACATCAAGCCCTTCGCTTCCAAGCGATCACGATAGGCTGTGTTCACTTCATAACGATGGCGATGGCGTTCTGAGATGGTTGTGCTGCCGTAGATTTTTGCAATCTTCGACCCCTCGCGCAATTTTGCGGTGAATGCGCCCAAGCGCATTGTGCCACCCAAATCGCCGCCGGTTTTGCGCACTTCGAGTTCGTTGCCGCGCATCCATTCCGTCATCAAACCCACAACAGGTTCTTTGCACGGGCCAAACTCGGTTGAGTTGGCGTCCGTCACGCCAGCCAAATTGCGTGCGGCTTCCACGACGGCCATCTGCATGCCAAAGCAAATGCCAAAATATGGCACTTTGCGTTCACGCGCAAAACGCGCTGCCAAAATCTTGCCTTCCGCGCCGCGCTGGCCAAAGCCGCCGGGCACCATAATGCCGTGCACATTTTCAAGATGCACTGCTGGATCGGCGCCTTCAAACAGCTCGCTCTCAATCCATTCCAATTTCACGCGCACTTTGTTGGCCATGCCGCCATGGGCGAGCGCTTCCATCAAAGATTTATAGGCGTCTTTCAGGCCAGTATATTTGCCCACAATCGCAATCGTCACTTCGCCCTCTGGCGAATGCACGCGCTCGGACACAGCGTTCCAGCGTGCCATCTCTGGCTTGGGCGCAGGCTCAATACCAAAAGCGGCCAGCACTTCACGATCAAGCCCGGCCTCATGATAGGCGCGTGGCACGTCGTAGATGGAGCCCACATCGCGCGCTTCAATCACAGCGGTTTCGCGCACGTTGCAAAACAACGCTAGCTTGCGACGTTCATCGACCGGAATTTCACGATCCGAACGGCACAACAAAATGTTGGGCTGAATACCAATGGAGCGCAGCTCCTTGACCGAATGTTGCGTCGGCTTGGTTTTCAATTCGCCAGCGGTCGGAATCCACGGCAGCAAGGTCAGATGCACATAGACCGAATGGCCGCGTGGCAAATCATTGCCGAGTTGGCGAATGGCTTCGAAAAAGGGCAAGCCCTCAATATCGCCGACCGTGCCGCCGATTTCGACGAGAACGAAATCGACGCCCTCATTGCCGTCCAGCACGAATTCTTTGATGTGATTGGTGACGTGCGGAATAACCTGCACAGTGCCGCCCAGATAATCACCGCGCCGCTCTTTGGCGATGATGTCCTGATAGATGCGCCCGGTGGTGATATTGTCCTGCTTATTGGCAGAGCGTCCGGTGAAGCGTTCGTAATGGCCCAGATCAAGGTCGGTCTCGGCACCGTCATCGGTGACAAACACCTCGCCATGCTGAGTCGGGCTCATAGTGCCCGGATCCACATTCAAGTAGGGATCGAGTTTACGAAGACGAACCGTGTATCCACGGGCCTGTAAGAGAGCTCCAAGGGCCGCAGAGGCAAGCCCTTTTCCGAGCGAAGACACCACGCCGCCGGTGATGAAAATATAACGCGCCATGGGGTTTTGGAAATAACCCCTTTCTGGCGATTCGTAGAGCGATATTTTTCAGATTATGGATTTCTTCCACCGTTTTCCGGCTTGGCAGGTCTCAGCCTCCCTCATTTCAACTTGGCAGTCCTCGACCGCCCCTAGCCCAGACAAAAAAAGGGCCGCAATTGCTTGCAGCCCTTTTCGAAAATGATGCGTGCTTTGATTACTTAGCAGGCGTCGCAGGCGCTGGTGCAGGTGCGCGCTGGTCGAGCTGCTTGAGCTGATCCAACACATTGCTGCCCGCAGGTGCATTTGGCGCGGTCTGTTCAGTTGGGGCCACGCCCTCGAAGATCGGGGTTGGTGCGCGGTGCCAATTGGCCAGAACGGTCAGAGCAAGGCTGGTGAGGAAGAAGATCGTGCCCAGAATGGCAGTTGCACGGGTCAGCGCATTGGCCTGGCCGCGGCCCGTCATAAAGCCACCGCCGCCGCCAATGCCCAGCGCACCGCCCTCAGAGCGCTGCAAGAGCACAACGGCCACAAGAGCCACAACGACGATCAGGTGAATGGCGATAAGAATGGTCTGCATCAGACGTCCAAATGTTAGCTAACGCCGACCACTCAAGGCAGGCTCGTGATTTGCGGCTCTTTTACACGCTCCGGGGGCTGATGGCTAGCGCGCGTTCAGGCTGTCGCATAAGCCCCAGCAATCCCCATGAAATCCTTGGCTGTCAGGCTTGCTCCACCCACCAAAGCGCCGTCCACATCGGGCACGCCCATCAGTTCCACGGCATTGCCGGGCTTGACCGAGCCGCCATACAGAATGCGCACGCCTGCGCCCTCTTCGCCCAGCTTCTTGACCAAAAGCCCGCGGATCGAGGCGTGCATATTGGCCACATCCTGCGTTGTGGGGGTCAGGCCGGTGCCAATTGCCCAGACAGGCTCATAGGCCACGACCAATTCTGCGGAGGTGAAATCGGCGGGGATCGAGCCCTCTAGCTGGCGGGCAACAACGGTGAGCTCTTGCCCGGCGCGGCGCTCGGCCTCGGTTTCGCCCACACAAATGATAGCCACCAGACCGGCGCTTTTGGCGGCAAGTGCCTTGGCGGCGACGTCTGCGTCGGTCTCTTTATGGTCGGTGCGGCGTTCGGAATGGCCCACGATCACATAGGTCGCGCCGCAATCCTTGAGCATTTGGGCTGAAATGTCGCCCGTATGGGCGCCGCTCGCCTTAGCATGGCAATCTTGGCCTCCGACCGTGATGGCGCTGCCCCGGCAAAGCTCGGCCACGGCCATCACAAGGGTGGCTGGCGGGCACAGGGCCAGCTCGGCGCGTCCAGCGCCACCGGCCTCAACCGCGCTGCGCATGGCTGAAACCTCCTTCAGAGATGGCTTCAGGCCGTTCATTTTCCAATTTCCGGCTACTAGCGGGCGTGGGCGGGCAGTCTGTGAGGGAATTGTCATGACCTCTCCTATCGTCGAGTCGTCTTCATTCTTTGTTGATCTGGGGTTAGCATTGCTGTGACGCTATGCAAAGTGCGCCTAAGGGTTTAAACGGGCGCGTTGCGCCTCGTTGCGCGTATTTCTATAGTTCGCCACCTTTTCATGGGCCAGCACTGGCTGCCGGCTCCCCAACTGAGATCTTGATCCATGCTTGATGGAATGCGCAAAGCCTCGCAAAACTGGTTCGGCCGCCTCGTGATGGGGCTGGTTATGGCCTTCATCAGCTTGAGTTTTCTCGTCTGGGGCGTGGGCGACATCTTCCGCGACATCGGCACCAACAAGATCGCCAAAGTTGGCAGCACCGACATCTCGGCCGAAGCGTTTCGCACCGCCTATCAAACGCAATTGCAGACCCTGCAGCGGCAATTGCGCCGCGCCATTACCAACGATCAGGCCCGCAATGCTGGTCTTGATTCTCAGGTCTTGTCGCGCCTGATTACCGAGGCCGTGCTGGACGATCATGCCAATAAATTGAATTTGGCGATTTCCAATCAAGACATTGCCAAAGCCATCCTCACCGATCCGGGTTTTGCTGGCCCAAGCGGCAAGTTTGATCCATTGCGCTTCCAAGACATCTTGCGCGACAACGGTTTGAATGAGCAGGGCTTCGTGCGCGAACAGCGTAAGGTCTATCTGCGTCAGGAAATTGTGGATTCCGTTGCAGGCGAATTGCCCTTGCCCAAGGCCGCTCTGGCTGCCGTCAGCCGCTATCGCACCGAGGCCCGCACGCTGGTTTATTTCGTGCTGCCAACGTCCGCAGCGGGCAAAATTGATGCTCCAGCTGCCGATGTTCTGGCCGCCTATTTCGACGCCCGCAAAACCGGCTTCCGCACACCTGAATTGCGCAAGCTGATTGTGCTGTCTCTCTCGCCCGCCCAACTCGCGGACCCTGCCAGCGTTTCTGACACCGACGTGCGTGCGCGCTATGAGAAGGTCAAGGGCGAGCGTTTTGGCAGCACAGAGTCACGTGAGCTAGAACAGATCGTCTTCCCAACCGAGGCTGCCGCTCAAGAGGCCAGCGCCAAGATCAAGGCCGGCACTTCCTTTGCTGATGTGGCCGAAGCGTCCAAATTATCAATCGTAAAACTTGGCAAGGTCGAGCGCGCCAAGCTTGCTGATCGCGCTGTGGCTGATGCTGCTTTTGCACTGCCACTCAATGCTGTGAGTGCACCGATTGCTGGCCAGTTTGGTTCAATTCTGGTGCATGTTACAGCCATCACACCGGGCGTCACAAAACCAATCGCCGAAGTCTCAGACGAATTGAAGCGTGAGATCGCCACCGAGCGTGCACGCGACAAAGTGGTTCTGGCGCATGACAAAATCGAAGACGAGCGCACATCAGGCAAGGCCCTCACAGAGGCCGCAACGGCAGCGGGCTTCACAGTGCGCACCATTGAAAGCATTGACGCCACCGGCCACGACAAGGCTGGCAAGGACGTGGCCGATTTGAACGATCGTGACGCGCTGCTGCGCGCCGCTTTCGCCTCCGACATTGGTGTCGATAACGAAACACTCAACACCCGCGATGGTGGCTCAGTCTGGTTCGAAGTTGCCGGCGTCGACCGCGCACGCGATCAGACCTTGGACGAGGTGAAGGATCTGGTGACCGCCAATTGGCGTGATGATGAGATCGCCAAGCGCCTTGCTGATAAGGGCGCTGAGCTCGTCAAAAAAATCAATGCCGGCGAAAAGATGATTGATTTGGCAAAGGCCAATGGCGATCTCAAGATGCAGCGCGCTGAACACATTAAGCGCGTTGATGAGGCCACGCTTGATCCAGCTTTTGTCACGCAAGCCTTTAGCGTTGGTGTTGGCAAGGCCGCCTCTGTGGCTGGCGCTGGCAATACGCGCACCGTCTTTCGCGTGATCGACAGCGTTGTGCCTGCCATGGACGCTGGCAGCGATGTTTTGAAGAATGTCGAAACGCAATTGAAGCAGCAATTTGCGGAAGATTTGCTCGCGCAATATCTAACCAAATTGCAGGCTGACCTTGGCGTCACCGTCAATCAAGCTGCCTTCCGTATCGCGGTTGGTGGTGGCAGCGAACAGAACTAAACTGATGAGCACAATGGAATTTCAGGACTTCTCAAAACTCTATGAGAAGAAACACGCCTGTCTGTTGTCGCGCCGATTGGTTGCCGATTTAGAGACGCCCGTATCGGCCTATCTCAAATTATCGCAAGGCCGTCGCGGCAATATGTTCTTGCTGGAATCGGTCGAGGGTGGTGCCGCGCGCGGTCGCTATTCGATGATCGGGCTCGATCCCGATATCATCTGGCGCACACGCGGCAGTTCAAGCGAAATCAGCCGCACGCCAAGCACTGCGCCTGACGCCTTTGCGCCCTGCCCGCAAGCTCCGCTTGATGCATTGCGCGCTTTGATTGCTGAATCACACATCGATCCCGTCGGCGAACTTCCGCCTATGGCCGCAGGTGTATTTGGCTATCTGGGCTACGACATGGTTCGCCAGATGGAAGAGCTGGCACCAGCCAAGCCCGATCCCATTGGTGTGCCAGATGCCATCATGATCCGCCCCACATTGATGGTCGTGTTCGACACCGTCAAAGACGAGATCATCATCGTCACGCCCGTGCGCCCAAGCGCGCAGTCGGCCCGCGTCGCCTATGAAGCGGCCCTTGAGCGCATTGACGCCATTGTACATCAGCTTGAAGCGCCATTGGCGCATGCGGCTCATGTTGCTGATCCGCATCTGCTCACACAGCCCCCTGTGTCCAACACATCCGAGGCTGATTTTCTGGGCATGGTGGCCAAGGCCAAGACCTACATCAAGGCCGGCGATGCGTTCCAAGTCGTTCTCTCGCAGCGCTTTACAGCGCCGTTTGCGCTACCACCCTTGTCGCTCTATCGCGCTTTGCGTCGCGTCAATCCAGCGCCCTATCTGAGCTTTCTCGATTTTGGTGATTTCCAAATCGTCTGTTCGAGCCCGGAAATTCTGGTACGCGTGCGCGACAATCAAGTCACCATTCGCCCGATTGCTGGCACGCGCTGGCGCGGCAAAACGCCCGCTGAAGATGCGGCCCTGGCCGCTGAATTGTTGGCCGATCCAAAAGAGCGTTCCGAACATTTGATGCTGCTCGATCTGGGCCGCAACGATGTGGGCCGCGTCTCGGAGTTCTCCACCGTGCAGCCCCGGGAAATCATGTTCGTCGAGCGCTACTCGCACGTCATGCACCTGGTCTCGCGGATCACCGGACAACTGCGGCCCGACGCCGATAGTTACGCCGCTCTC
>CAIUDK010000246.1 GCA_903897875.1 uncultured Hyphomicrobiales bacterium | reverse complement strand
GGCTAGAATTGGGGCAGGGGGAAGCAAAAGCGCGTTGGATGCGGCCTCTATGCTTTGTGGGGGCTGGATTGCCCCAGGCTTGGCTGGCATTTTGATCGTGTCGGGCGGAATAGAGGCGAAGGCTTTATCGAATGAGGCGCCCGAGTGTGCTGTGAGGCTGGCCACACCGTTGGTGTGTCGCGCGACAACTGCGCCTAAAAGGCCCGCCAGCCCTAGACCTGCAGCAATCAAACCTAAGGTGCGCCCAGATACCATTGAGTCCTCAGACGGGTCGCTCCGGTTATTTTGAGTCGAAGCTTTGCGGTGGTTGACCTTGCCTCCCCATGGTTAAGGAATTGATGACATTTAGGGTTCCCTATAAGAAAGCGCTAGGCTTTGCAGGTTTGGACGCTGGATCTTAGCTCAAGCACTTCCCACGTCGCACCTCAACGGCTATCTGTGGAGGCTAATGCTTCGTCTCACCGCGCCCCGATTTGGGCTGGCGCGGTGCCAAGCTGTCGATTGAGGGTATAAGATATGTCGAACGCCAGATTTAAGGGATCCATGACCGCGCTGGTCACGCCTTTCAAGGGCGGAAAGTTTGATGAGGCGGCGTTCCGCGGTTTGGTGGACTGGCAGATCACGGAAGGCACCCATGGCCTTGTGCCTGTGGGCACCACCGGAGAGAGTCCAACCTTGTCGCATGAAGAGCACAAGCACGTGGTCGAGGTCTGCGTGGCTGAGGCTAAGGGGCGCGTGCCCGTCATCGCAGGCGCTGGCTCCAACAACACGCTGGAAGCGGTCGAGCTCGCAATCCATGCCGAAAAGGCTGGCGCTGACGCTGTGCTGATCGTGACGCCCTATTACAACAAGCCCAATCAAGAGGGCATGTATCGCCATTTCAAGGCGATCAATGACGCCATCGGCATTCCGATCATCATGTACAATATTCCGCCACGCTCTGTGGTTGATCTCAGCGTCGATACGATGAAGCGCTTGTTTGAGCTCAAGAATATTGCTGGCGTGAAGGATGCGACCGGCAATGTGGCGCGCATTTCGTTGCAGCGCCATGCGATGGGCCCGGACTTCATCCAGCTTTCGGGCGATGACATCACGGCCTTGTCCTGCCTCGCTGCTGGCGCTCATGGCTGTATTTCTGTTGTATCGAATGTCGCGCCGCGCCCCTGCGCAGATTTGATGAATGCTTGGTTCAAGAATGATACACTGGGCGCGCTTGCTATTCAGGACCGCTTGGTGCCACTTCATGCTGGCGTCTTCACAGAAGCTGGCGTGACAGGCGCAAAATTTGGTCTGTCCTTGCTGGGGCGCATGACCGAGGAGGTTCGCCTTCCTCTCGTGCCATCAACTGAGCCGACCAAAGCGATTATTCGCGCGGCAATGGTGCATGCAGGCGTCCTGAAGGCTTAAGAAGACCTAATGTCTTGGGAAGACCCGAAGGCTTGGGATGAATAGCGCGGTTTTTCGCGCTGGAGATTTATGGTGGCGCCTAAGGTAGAATCCAATTTCAAGATCGCGGCGGACAACCGCCGCGCTCGCTTTGATTTTCAGCTTGGTCAGGTCTTTGAGGCCGGGATCATGTTGACAGGTACCGAGGTTAAATCCTTGCGCACCGGCAAAGCAACGATTTCGGAAAGCTATGTCAGCGTTGAAAAAGACGGCGGCGTTTATCTCATCAACGCCAATATTCCTGAATATCTCCAAGCCAACCGCTTCAACCATCTTCCCAAACGGCCCCGCAAATTGCTTTTGAAGGGCAAGGAAATCAAACGCTTGGCGCATGGCGTGGAGCGCGAAGGCATGACGATTGTGCCGTTGAAAATTTACT
This sequence comes from uncultured Hyphomicrobiales bacterium, assembly GCA_903897875.1. Lineage (GTDB taxonomy): Bacteria > Pseudomonadota > Alphaproteobacteria > Rhizobiales > Beijerinckiaceae > Terripilifer. Next base: position 2,800 of record CAIUDK010000246.1, on the reverse strand, counting down.
TCAACGACAAGGGCCGCGCGAAGATTGAAATCGCCGTGGCGAAGGGCAAGCAATTGCACGACAAGCGCGAGACGGAAAAGAACCGCGATTGGAATCGCGAAAAGGGACGTTTGCTGCGCGATAAGGGCTGAGCCACGAGGTTTGGAGATGGCGGGTTCATTAGATCAATTGCCAGATGATTTGCCAATTCCGATTGACGATGGTGCAGCTAACCATCTGATGGGTTTGAGACTTCCAGACATCACCTTGCCTGCGACCGATGGCAGTTCCGTCGCGCTTGGCGCTTTGAAGGGGGTGAGCGTCCTGTACTTTTACCCCCGCACAGGGCGCCCCGATCAGGAATTGCCAGACAATTGGAATATGATTCCAGGAGCTCGTGGTTGCACGCCGCAGTCCTGCGCTTTTCGTGATCATTTTGCCGAACTGAATGCCCTTGGCGTCGCGCATGTCTTTGGAATTTCAACACAAGACACCGACTATCAGCGCGAAGCTGCTACGCGTTTGCATCTCCCATTTGCGCTTCTATCGGACGATCGATTTGTTTTGGCGCAGGCGCTCAATCTGCCAATGATGAGTGTGGGTGGGATGCGTCTTTTTCGTCGGCTGACTTTGATCACGCGTGACGGGAAAATTGAGCGCATTTTCTATCCGGTGTTTCCGCCAGATCGCAATGCCCGCGATGTTTTGGACACCTTACGCGCTCTCTAAACTCTTGCGGATATTAGCGAAAACCTTGCGAAACATCTCTGGCGTGAGCACGCCTGTATTCGTGTTGTAGCGCGAGCAATGGTAGCTATCGAACAGTTGAATGGGACGGCCATCGGGTAGCAAGAGATTAGCCTTGGCACCATGACCGAAGGGCACTTTTGCCAGTGGCATTGCAAACGCCCGCACCACACTCTCATGAGCAATGCGTCCTAATGCCACAATAATCTGGAGCTTTGGCATCGTTGCCAGAGTGGATTCCAAAAAGGGACGGCAGGCGCGAATCTCGGCAGGGGTCGGTTTGTTTTCTGGCGGGACGCAGCGCACGGCATTGGTGACGCGGCAATCAATCAATTTGAGGTTGTCGTCAGGGCGCTCTTCATAGACGCCGCTGGCAAAGCCATAATCCAACAATGTTTCGTAAAGTAGATCCCCGGCCCAATCCCCGGTGAAGGGGCGGCCCGTCCGGTTGGCGCCGCGCAGACCGGGCGCTAGGCCGACAATCAGGACGCGGGCATTTTCCGGCCCGAAGCTGGGGACGGGGGCATTGTGCCAATCGGGGTAATTGATGCGTGCTTCGTGGCGAAAGGCCACTAGGCGTTCGCAGAGAGAGCAATCTCGCCCCGGCTGAAGCTGGGACGAGATTTTGTGTTTCGAAGTCGCCACGGCGGCCCTCGTCTTAGACGAGAGGCTCGTCATCTGGCGCGCCAGCTGGGCGAGCTGGACGCTCGATGAAGCGTGGACGCTCCTGACGCTCACCCGGATCGCGGCCGATTTTCGTGATCAGCTGAACAAGATCAACGAATTCATCGGCCTGACGGCGTAGCTCATCAGCAACCATTGGCGGCTGCGTTGTAATGGTGGAAACCACCGATACTTTGACGCCGCGACGCTGAACAGCTTCGATCAGCGAGCGGAAGTCGCCATCGCCTGAGAACAGAACCATGTGGTCAATATGCTCAGCCATATCCATGGCGTTGACCGCCAATTCAATGTCCATATTGCCCTTAACCTTGCGGCGACCAAGTGAATCCACGAACTCCTTGGCTGGCTTGGTCACAACGGCGTAACCGTTGTAGTCGAGCCAATCGATGAGCGGGCGAATAGACGAATATTCCTGATCCTCAACAAGGGCGGTGTAGTAAAAAGCTCGCAGTAAACGGCCTTTTGACTGGAACTCTTTAAGAAGTCTCTTGTAGTCAATGTCGAAACCGAGAGATTTGGCAGTAGCGTAAAGGTTTGCACCATCGATAAATAATGCAATGCGTTCAGAGTCAGCCATGCTTAGTCTTCCGTTACTTGGGTTTATTTACGTTAAAGACCGATCCTCGCGTGACGGAAAGTCGCAACCCGCAAAAGCGACTTTCTTCGATCTCGGTCCTGCTCAAAACTTATTGGTTGTCCGCCGCTGGGAATAAATAAAAGCTGCAATGCAATTGCGACGGAAAACCACTTGTCTAATGCATGTAAACACCTTCAACGCACGCGTGACAGAGTGTCAAGATGAGATAATTTTTTGGCTATTGAAACGATAAATTTTCAACGAAAATGAACCAATAAAGCAACGTTTAAGTTGATTTGTAACCGCTTTGTGCAGACTGGCAAAAAATTTATTTACGAATACCTTCTTTGTTCACGCAAGTTCATCACACATAACCCTAGGCTTAGCTGAAGGTTCCACCGACTCATGTCCAAAAAGGGAATCATATCTCTTGCTAAGCCGCAGTTGGCTGCGTTTTTCGACCAAAATGCCAGTTTTTGGGTCCAAATGTTGGGCCCCGTCCGCTTTTTGTTGCGTCTTGGCAGAGCATCGTGTAACGAGACTGAAATTCTTTCATTTCTGACCTTAAGGACGGCGTCCATGGCACGTGTCACCGTAGAAGACTGCATTGATAAGAAGACGGGCGAGATTAAAGACGATACCCGGATCGTGTCCGCATTGCCCACCATCAATTATTTACTCGGCAAAGGCGCCCGGCCGGTTCACGCCCACGCCCTTTGTATTTATGCAAAGATGCCTGTGCCCCGCGCGGCAGTTCCTGCAATGCCCGCAGGTTATATGGCCTTCGCCCGAAACCCTTTCGCCTATCGTAAG
>CAIUDK010000245.1 GCA_903897875.1 uncultured Hyphomicrobiales bacterium | reverse complement strand
TGCGGCCTTTGGTGAAGGCATCGTTCCGGGTCACGGCCGACAATGTCGTCGCCGTCACGCAGCGTGCCATCGCTCTGGCCCTCACAGCCCCGCTGGGGCCTGTCCATCTGGATCTTGCCCCCGATGTTGCAGCAAGCCAGGCTATCACTCCAGCGCCGCTCCAAGCCGCTCCATTTGCGCAGCCGATTTTGAATCGCGACGACGCAAATCTTCAAACCCTGCGCCAAATTTTTGCCCATGCTGAGCGCCCTGTTGTTTTGGCTGGCTTTGAGGCGGCACGCGCCGGTGCGGGCCAAGCGCTTACGACGTTGGCGGCGTCACGCTCTATGCCTGTGCTGACAACCTACAAAGCCAAGGGCCTTGTTGATGAGCGTCTACCGTTCAGCCTTGGTGCTGCCGGATTGTCGCCCTTGGCCGACCAACAGCTGATGCCATTGCTGGCCGCCTGCGATCTACTTCTCTTGGTGGGCTATGACCCTATTGAGATGCGCTCTGGCTGGATGGATTTGCCTGTCCATCCCGACAACATCGTTGAAATCGGCGATAGTTTTGCCGATCACGGCATGCATCGGGCCGGGCTGCGCGTGAGCGCGCCGATCACGCCAGTGCTTGAAGCCCTCTTGGACGAGCCGCAACCAAGCTGGCCCAAAGGCGAGCCACAATTGGTGCGCGCAAAATTGGCGGACGTGTTTGCAAGCTCTGGCTGGGGCCCTCACCAAGTTTTTGAGACTCTGTCTGATGTGATGCCAGAGCGCGCGGTTCTCACCATCGATAGCGGGGCGCATCGCATTTTGCTCAGCCAAAAATGGCAGGCGCAGCGGCCTTTGTCGGTGCTGCAATCGGCGGGCTGGTGCACGATGGGCGGGGCCATTCCGCTGGCTATTGGCGCGGCCTCACAAGAGCCGGACCGCCCCGTCGTTGCGGTGTTGGGTGATGGCGGTTTGGAAATGACGTTGGGCGAGCTTGGCACATTGCGTGATGCTGGGCTGCCTATTGTCGTTGTTGTTCTTCAAGATCAGAGTCTTGCTTTGATTGCGCTCAAGCAACAGCAGGCGCATTTGCAAGCAGAAGGCGTTAGACTGGGCGCGACCGATTATGCTGCTATTGCGACAGCCTTTGGCGGCGTGGGTGTGACGGTTTCCAATCAGACCGATTTGAACGAGGCACTTGTGCGAGCCTTCCAAAGCTCTACGTTCACTCTCATATCCTGCCAAATTGAGGCACAGTCCTATGTCGGCCGTATCTAAGTCACAAGCATCTCCTAACTCCCAAGCATCTCCGGCATTGGCACAAAGAGTGCGTGATCCGCGGCTCGACTTTTTCCGCGGCATTGGCATGTTCATCATTCTGATTGCCCATGTGCCTTGGAACGGCTGGACAGAATGGATTCCTGCGCGCTTTGGCTTCAGTGATGCGGCCGATATGTTTGTGTTTTGCTCAGGTGCCGCGTCGGCGCTGGCGTTTGCGCCCATTTTCGATGTGCGTGGCTGGTGGATGGGGACGCTGCGCATCATCTATCGCGTTTGGCAGGTCTACTGGGCTCATATCACAGTCTTTTTTGTCACATTGGCGTTCGTTGTTTGGGCCGACCAATATCTGGGCGTCGATCATTATGTGCGCGAAGAATTAAACATCGGGACGTTTTTCGAGCATCCCCAGCAGCGCATTCTGGGTTTGATGACCCTGACCTATGTGCCTAATTATTTTGATATTTTGCCGATGTATCTGGTCATTTTGGGTATGATTCCCATCGTGATGGCCTTGGCAAAAGTGAGCCGATGGGTCGTGCTGGGCTTTGTGCTTGTGTCATGGGCTGGCGCAAATCTGGCCGGGGTTCATTTCGTTGCTGACTCCATTGAAGATCGCAATTGGTTCTTCAATCCGTTCGGCTGGCAAATTCTATTCTTCACATCCTTCGCCTTTGTTCGCGGCTGGTTGCCCGTGCCCCAGCCTGATGTCCGGTTGATTGTTCTATGCATCATCCTGATCGTGGTGAGCGCTCCGGTGTCATGCCAGATTGAGTTTTCTTGCTACGCGGGCTTTGGGGCGTTTCCGATTTTGGGTGATATTCATCAAGAGCTTGATCCCTTCATCAACAAAGTAGACATGGGCGTTCTGCGCTATGTTCACTTTTTGGCGACGGCTTATTTGGCTTATATTGCGTGCGGGGCGCATGGCGCGCGGCTCACTGGTCGCCTTGTCGACATTATCTGCCGTGTGGGGCAACAAACACTTGCGGTGTTTTTAACAGGCGTTGTGGCGGCCCAAGTGTTAGGCTTTGTGCTGGATATTCTTGGGCGGACGTTTTGGACGGAAGCTTTGGTGAATATTGGCGGATGTCTGATCTTGATTGTGGCCGCATTTCTTGCAAGCTTCTTCAAGTCCTCGCCATGGCGGCGGCCCAAAGTACCCGTGGCTCAGGCGAGCCGGGACAAACATGCGGCCCATGAGAGTGCTGATCGGGCATTGATAGGTTCTAAGACACCAGAGTTCGCGCCATCTCATCCGGGGCAAAGGTCTTGATAAAACAACGCGCTCATCGATTGTTTGCGAGCCGACTTGGGCTGATATTGGGTCTGTTGGCGCTGATTGTTTCGCAGGCACCTCAGGCGGCCTCAGCTTGTTCAGCCCAAACACCCTGCCAGATTGAGGGCGGCAGCTATCTTGCGCGCACACCAGAGGGTTGGGATGGCAAGAGCCCGCTCCCCGTTGTGATGTTCCTTCACGGATTTGATTCTTCCGCGCAAAATGTCATGGACGATCAGGAGATGGCGCGCGATTTGTCGCAAGCCCATGCGCTTTTGATTGCGCCACAAGGCACAGAGGGCAGGCCCGGCAAATTGGGCTGGTCGTGGCCCGGTCGCAATGTGTCGCGGCGTGATGATGTGGCTTTTCTGGATCGCGTCATGGTGGATGTCAGCCAGCGTTTTCCGGTGGATGCGGCCCATACTTTGGCGTCGGGCTTCTCGTTAGGCGGCTCGATGATTTGGTATTTGGCCTGTCAGGGTCACACAAAATTCACCGGCTATGCGCCCATCGCTGGCGCCTTTTGGGTGCCCGAGCCAGAGACTTGTCCCTCTGGCCCGCAAAACATCCGGCATATTCATGGTGTGAGTGATGAAACCGTGCCGATGATTGGGCGCATTGTGGGCTCACCCACGCAGCCCTCCCGGCAAGGCATTGTGATGCATGGCATTTCCACATGGCAGCGGCTCAATGGCTGCGAAATCAATCCGCCGGTGGTTGACGTCCATGGCGATCAGATTTGTCGTGTGTGGAAGGCCAAGGGCTGTTCGACACAGCATGAAATTGTGCTTTGCCTCCATGATGAAGGCCATTTTTATAAAGGCGATTGGGTCAGGGATGCATTCCAATGGATGATGGGGCTCAAAACGACTTGAGGCCCCATCACATGTTTTAGGCATTGCCTTCTAATTTTTCAAAGACATAGACGGCAACAAAGCCAAAGATCACATGTCCGACATAGCTCATGAACGACAGACCGCCGCCCCATTCCATCAATAGAAATGGCAGACCGGCCAATGGGGCAAAAATGCCCAGCGCATTGAACCAAGTAAAAGAACCCCAGCTCAAACAATTGGCGATGAAGCTTGATGGATTGATGAGACGTGTGGCTGTGATGAGTGTCACAACCAGCCAGAAAATCCCCATGCCATAATGAAATTGGCCCTTGGCCAGCGCGTAGACAAGAAAGCCAGTAAAGGCCGCCCAGACGCCCGCGTCCAACAACACGCCCCAACGCGGCAGCATGCGCGACACGATAAAGTAAAGAACCGGATAGCCAACAACACCAAGCGTGTAATGCGCAAAAGTGGCGGTTGGCAGAGACAGTTGTACGCCCGTCCATGCTTGGACCAATGAGATCACAAGGGTCGGTGGCTCAAGTGGTCCACCCAAAATCCATGCGGTAATGGTACGCGCCCAGATTTCCCAAGCCATGAGAGCGATATAGCCGCCGGCAAACAGATGAAAAAGTGTTTTGGTTGTGGGTATTGGAAGTTCGAATGGGCCTAATGTTTTCGTCTCTGATTTCATTTTGAATACCTCCCCGGAAAATAAAGGTCCTGCCTTTGGGTCTCATAGATTTGCAAAGCGTTACGCAGGAATGATTATAAAATAAAAATAAGTGTGAGCTGACGTAGCAGCAGGCATTCATTCTGCTGGTTTGTTGAATAATTACAACTCACAGTTAGGCGTGCTCTTTTTCCGCTCGACATGAGATTGGTTTGATAGGATCAAAGGCAGATTACTTAAGGGGGCTTTGATTTGGCAACATTCATTTTGGCCCTCGCGGGCTCTTACGCCGCAGTGGGCTGTTGTGTGGCGGTTGCATTTTTATGTTTTGGCATTGGCCGCATCGACGCTTCGGCCCGGGGCTCATATTTATTTCGGCCTTTACTTGTGCCCGGCGTGATTTTGCTTTGGCCGATCATCCTTCAAAAATGGCATGCGAGCGCCCGTGAGCTTTAGAGGACTGTATGCAACATCGTCATAGATCGTGGCATTTGCGAATTTGGATCGCTTTGTCAGTTGTGTTGCCCATCATTCTGGCAGTGGCTTGGCGCGCGACCAATCACGCTTGGCCACCTCTCGCCTCTGAGCGTCTTTCGCCGCCCTCTCAACTTGGGAAGCTTGCGCCATGAGCGTCAAATACGTTCCAATTGGCTGGACGCGCAGCAAGATTATTTATGATGCAGTCATAATACTGATGGCGGCTGGCTATGTTGCGGTTTTTTCCTATTTCGCCCAGCGCACTCTCAATCCACCCGATATGCCCACCATAGATATTCGTGCCTATGGGTCGTGTGCGTTTGTTTTACTTTCCATCATCTTGATGATTGGCCCATTGGCGCGCCTTGATCGGCGCTTTCTCCCTCTGCTTTATAATCGCCGTCACTTTGGTGTGATGACATGCGCCATCGCGGCACTGCATTTCAAGGCGGTGCTGGATTGGTATTTTGCGTTCAGTCCTTTGTCGCCGTGGGTAGCCTTGCTATCGGCCGAGCACCAATGGTCACACATTCAAGGCTTTCCGTTTATCTATCTGGGCTTGTTGGCCTTTATGATCCTGTTGGTGTTGGCCGCCACCAGCCATGATTTTTGGTTGGCCTTTTTGGGCC
>CAIUDK010000244.1 GCA_903897875.1 uncultured Hyphomicrobiales bacterium | reverse complement strand
GGTGGCGCTCGCCTCAGTTTTTGGCTTGGCGACGGGCTGCGACACCAAAGCGTCACCGATTTTGAGCGCACCATCTTCCACCGTGATCGTGATGGTCTCTCCGGCTTTGACGCGACCACCTAGGATGAGTTCAGCCAAAGGATCTTGGACAAACTTTTGGATGGTGCGCTTGAGAGGGCGCGCGCCATAGGCCGGATCATAGCCCTTATCGGCGAGCCATTTTCTAGCGTCAGGTTTGAGATCAATGGTGATCTTTTTGTCTTCCAGCAAGGCTGTTAGACGCTGCATCTGAACATCGACGATTGAGGCCATGTCGTCGCGTCTGAGACGATTGAAGAGAACAATCTCGTCAACACGATTGAGAAATTCTGGCCGGAAGTGACCGCGCACCACATGCATGACTTCTTCATGCACCGCAGCCGAATCCTCGCCCTCCTTCTGCATCACCAAAAGATCAGCACCCAGATTGGATGTCATGATGATGAGTGTGTTGCGGAAATCGACCGTGCGGCCCTGACCATCGGTGAGGCGTCCATCATCCAGCACTTGCAGCAGAATGTTGAACACATCGGGATGTGCCTTTTCGATCTCATCAAACAGCAGCACTTGATAAGGGCGCCGACGTACAGCCTCCGTTAAAGCGCCACCCTCTTCAAAGCCAACATAGCCGGGAGGCGCACCGATGAGACGGGCGACCGAATGTTTCTCCATATATTCGGACATGTCGATGCGCAGCAGCGATGTCTCGTCATCGAACAAGAAGGCCGCCAAAGCTTTGGTGAGTTCGGTTTTACCCACGCCCGTTGGGCCTAGGAAAATAAACGAACCAATCGGTTTGTTGGGATCTTGCAAGCCAGCACGAGCGCGCCGCACAGCCGTGGACACGGCATGCACAGCATCGGTCTGGCCGATGATGCGCTTGGCGAGGTCTTTTTCCATGCGCAATAATTTATCGCGCTCACCCTCAAGAAGCTTATCGATTGGAATGCCGGTCCATTTGGACACGACATGCGCAATATCATCTGGGTTGACCGAATCTGTCACCAAATCCGATTGTTGACGCGTCTCTGTTTCGGCCAAAGCCTTTTCAAGCTCAGGAATCACAGCATAGGTGAGACGACCGGCTTCCGCATAATTGCCATTGCGCTGGGCAACGGCCAATTCTGCGCGCGCAGTTTCAATCTGCTCTTTAAACTTTTGTGCAGATCCAAGCTTTTCTTTTTCCGTTTTCCAACGCGAGGTTAGAAGATCGGATTTTTCTTCCAGCTCGACCAATTCCTTTTGCAAACTAGCCAGCCGCGCTTGTGAAGCCGCATCGCTTTCACGGCGAAGTGCCGCTTCTTCAATACGCAATTGCATGACGCGACGATCAAGCTCGTCCAATTCCTCGGGCTTGGAATCGATCTGCATCTTTAAGCGTGAGGCTGCCTCATCGATCAAATCGATGGCTTTATCTGGCAAGAAGCGATCTGCAATATAACGGTTGGACAAAGTGGCGGCTGCAACAATAGCAGCATCCGTGATCGCCACGCCGTGATGAAGCTCATATTTTTCTTTCAGTCCACGCAGAATGGAAATCGTATCAATGACGGTGGGCTCCGCCACATAGACTGATTGAAAACGTCTTGCGAGGGCAGGATCTTTTTCGATGTATTTTTTATATTCATCGAGCGTAGTGGCACCGATGCAATGCAATTCGCCACGCGCCAAAGCAGGTTTCAGCAAATTCGAGGCATCCATCGCGCCATCAGATTTGCCTGCGCCCACAAGTGTGTGGACTTCATCGATGAACAAAATGATGTCGCCGCTGGCGCTGATGACTTCGTTGAGAACAGCTTTGAGCCGCTCTTCAAATTCGCCGCGGTATTTTGCACCCGCCAACAGCGAGCCCATATCGAGAGACAAAACACTTTTGTCTTTCAGGCCATCAGGCACGTCGCCATTGACGATGCGGAGCGCCAAGCCTTCGATGATGGCGGTCTTACCTACACCGGGTTCACCAATCAAAATGGGATTGTTCTTGGTGCGGCGTGAGAGAACCTGAATGGTGCGACGAATTTCTTCGTCACGCCCAATGACAGGATCAAGCTTGCTCTTGCGTGCTTCATCAGTCAGATCACGCGCATATTTCTTGAGCGCATCATAGGCATTCTCAGCCGTTTGCGTATCGGCAGTTCGGCCTTTTCTGAGCGATTCAATTGCTAGATTGAGCGATTGAGCTGTGACGCCGCAATTGGCTAAAATTTTGCCGGCCTCGGAACTCTTTTCTAAAGCGATTGCGAGGAGGAGACGCTCGGCGGTAACAAAGCTGTCACCAGCTGTCTTGGCTACCTTCTCTGCACTTTCAAAAATGCGCGCGGTTGTTGGTGCCAGATAGAGTTGGCCCGCACCGCCGCCCTGCACTTTGGGAAGCTTGGAGAGAAACAATTCAACTTGGGTCAGCGCATCAGCCGAGCGTCCACCTGCGCGGTCAATCAAACCGGCGGCAAGACCTTCTGAATCATCCAGCAAGACCTTGAGAATATGCTCTGGCGAAAATTGCTGATGACCTTCGCGGATGGCGAGTGCTTGCGCTGACTGAATGAAGCCACGCGCACGTTCGGTATATTTTTCAAAATTCATAGAGTCCTCGCAGCTCGAAGATTGGCGGCTCTTGGGGCGTGCCGCGAAGTGGTCAACGGCACCGGTTAAATTGAATGTGGGTATGAATTGGCAGAACAAAAGAGCTTGAGGCTTACGCGTGCAACAAAAATAGGATGCAACAAAAATTGGGCGTAATAAAAAAGGAGGCCGAAGCCCCCTTTTTCTTAGTCGATCACTGGAACGTCTGAGGCGGGTGCGTCGGCACCGGCTGCATCAACGGGACGCCGACGTCTGCGTGGACGCAAATGATAGCCGCCAGCCTCTGCGCCTTCCTGAGGAGGAACATTGCTCTGCTGGACAGGCACGTCGGCGCTTTCCAAATTGGGCGTGCGCACAGGCGCTGTGATGAACGCTGGAAGAGCCGTTGTAGGCTGCTCCGAAAACTCTAGCCGGGGCTGCTGGTCACGAGGCTGTTGCTCGCGTGGCTGCGAATCCCGCGGTTGCTGATCGCGCGGTTGGAACTCCCGCGGCTGCTGATCCTGACGGAAGTCGCGTGGGCCACGATTGTCACGACGCGGTGTGCGTCCTTGAGCGTTGCGGTCGCCGTAAGGGCGCTCTTGACGATTGTCTTGACCACGGTCCTGACCGCGATCTTGCCGCGGCTGGCGCTCGCCCTGGGGCTGCGGCTGACGATCATTATAAGGCTGGCGCTCAAGATAGGGCTGAGGCTGATTGCCAAGATTTGGCTGCTGCTGGGGCGCAAAGCCACCGGCAGCTGGATAACGCTCTGGCACCGGAGGTGGCGTCACGATGGGTGAGCTGAACCGATCTGGAATGCCCAGATTGTCGTCATCATCATCGTCTTCTTCAGAATCTTCGCCGGGACGCAGGCCGGTCAGGGCTTGCTGCTGGGCCAGCTGGGCTGCCGCAATCAACCGAAAATAATGTTCGGCATGTTGCAGATAGCTCTCGGCCATGACCGGATCACCCGAAGATTGGGCATCGCGGGCCAATTGCAGATATTTTTCGGCTACGTGATGGGCTGTGCCTCTGATTTTTACGTCTGGGCCGCTCGATTCATATGTCCGTGTTAGCGGGTTGGGGCCCTTACGGTTTGTCCGCCCACGCATACGCTTGTTCTGTCCAGGTCTCATCGAGGTTCCTTAGAATACCTTAGCGATTAAGAAAATCAGTCGGCTCATCCATTTGTGGCCGTTTTTCAGAGCAAACACTGCCCTGACGCTCACGAAAGACAGACATTTAAGCCGTCACGAAGCGCTAGCTGGACCCAGAGCACGGAAAACCTTGGCGGGGCACATTTTGTGCTCCAGACAGAGAATCCCAAACGCATCGCTTCAAACGCAACTCTGAGTGTTGAATCGGCGGATGCTCATCGGCGCAAAATTATTTAATTGGCGACCCAATTGCAAATGCCTGATTTGAATCTAGTCGGTTTTTCCTGGCTCGCCAAGTGGGTTAGTGTGACAAAAAGTGGCTGAGTGGTCCAAAAAGTCTAAGTCAGAGAGAAAATGCCTCTCTATGTGTCAATTTTACTGCCAAGTTAGCCTGTAGGGCCCGTCTTTCAGCCTACGCCTTCCGCCGCAAGCCTTCCAACAATCGCCCGATTATGTCCGCCTAGGTCCTTATAAGTCTTTAACGGTTCGATCCCGTATTGCTGCAAGATCGCCGAAACGTCGTTTGCCTGCGTTGCGCCAAACTCCAAAATCAGCCGCCCGTGAGGGGCCAGACAGGTTGCCGCCAAGGGCGCTATCTGCCGATAGGGTTCAAGACCGTCGGCACCTCCGTCTAACGCAGCAAGCGGATCAAAGTCCCGCACGGCACGGTCCAAATTTGGAATTTCTTGGGAGGGAATATAGGGCGGGTTCGACACAATGATGTCGAAGGTGCCGCTCAAGCTCGCCCAATCGGCCTGTTGAATGCGCCCGCGCTGGTCCAGCCCATTGCGGGCTAGGTTTTTGATGGCACTCTGGCAGGCCTCAATTGATCGATCCAATCCAAGCCCTGTGGCATTGGGAAATTCGGCAAGGGCGGCGCACAGCAGCGCGCCCGATCCCGTGCCCAGATCCACGATTTTGAGCGCATCCATCCGGCGCGCGCTGAATGCCTCAAGCATGGCCTCGATCAGCACCTCTGAATCGGCGCGTGGATCGAGCACATTGGGTTCAACCAAGAGGTCGAGGGTCCAAAAGCCACGGGAGCCGATGATACGTGTGATGGGCTCGCCGGACAGGCGGCGCGCGAGGCAATCACTCAACCAAGTTGCATGAGTGCCAAGGGCACGCTCGGGCGAACGAATGAGATCAATGGTTTCAAGCGCACAGCAAAAGCACAGCAAAAGGCGCGCTTCATGATGGGAGTCAGGCAATCCAGCCTGATCCAGACGTGAGCGCAGGACTGCGTTTGCCTCATTGAGGCTTGTGGTTGGGGTCAACGTCATTGCACCCTTGGCTTAATCCAGCCGGACGCAAGGCGAAAGGCTAAAATGGGATAGTCCGGCCAAGGACACTATTTGGGAAACGACCTTGGCCGGACAGTCGTTGTTTGGTGTGTCGACATCTGATGCCCAGAAGGGGGGCTGGGGGCAGATGAAGTTCAATCAACGCCGAACAACACAAACAACGCAGCCATAGTCTTGTCAGACTGCGGCTAGCGTTCGACGAGATCTGGGCAAAACTGTGATGTCGGGTGGCTGTTTTCAACTTGTGAGAATGGAAAAGCCGGGCAATACTTGGAACAAGAACTCTCAACCAATCGCGTTTGGAAGCTCAAGTGTCCGAGGTTATGTCGCAGCCATATCTCAAGCTTGTTGTTGAAAGCTCAAATTCGGCACCAAGCACAAAGTTGCCGCCGGCTTCGCCTGTCTCAGCCGCGCCGGTCATTGTTGCATTTGATCGCCATGAGCTCAGACACATTATGAATGTCTATGGGCGTCAGGTTGCCGCTGGTGAGTGGAAAGATTACGCGATCAATTTCACCACGACCAAAGCGATTTTTTCAATCTATCGCAGAGCCTCAGAGCATCCGTTGTTTCGTGTTGAGAAAGATCCAAAGCTTGCCAAAAAGCAGGGGCTTTACGCGGTGATTGCGATGACGGGCCAAATCTTAAAACGCGGTCATGATCTTGAACGCGTGATGGCGGTGATCGATCGGCGCCTGAAAACAGTATAGAGAACCCGGCATAAAAAAGCCCCGCAAAAG
>CAIUDK010000243.1 GCA_903897875.1 uncultured Hyphomicrobiales bacterium | reverse complement strand
GGGACGCACCCGCCCGGCTCGTTTCGCGCGTATCCTTGAAGAACTGCGCAAAACTGGCTGCGAAATCACTGTGCGGGAAACACAAAGCGTTGGGCACGCAGTCGACTTAGCGCGCGATGTGACCAAGGGCGCATTCGATATCATCGCCGCTGCAGGTGGTGACGGCACGATCAACGAAGTCCTCAATGGTCTGGGCGGACGCTCAAGCGCGCTTGGTATCATTCCGCTTGGCACAGCCAATGTCGTTGCCAGAGAGCTTGGGCAGTCCTTCACGCCGGAGGCCATCGCGCACACGCTCGCCTTTGGCCCCATCAAAGACATCTACGTCTGCCGCGCCAATGATCATCGCTTTATCATGATGGCGGGCATTGGGTTCGACGCACAGGTCGTCGCCAATGTGTCGCTCGAGCTAAAGAAGAAGATTGGGCCGTTTGCCTATGTTGTCGCCGCTTTGCGCGAAGCCATGTTTGGCACTCCCGGCGTCAGCAATGTTTCCATTGACGGTATTGTCCACCGCGCTTCATCGGCCATTGTCTGCAATGGTGGCCATTATGGAGGCCCGTTTGTGGTTGCCCCCAAAGCCTCATTCAATAGCGAAGATCTCCATGTGGTTTTAATGAAGGGCCGCGGTTGGTTTAGCGTCATGCGCTATGGTTTGGCACTCATCTGCAACAGGCTCAGCAAATGCTACGACGTTGATGTGATTGCGGGGCGACACATTATTATCTCAGGCCCGTCTGATCAGCCTGTGCAAGTGGATGGTGAATTTCTCACCCGTCAAAGCGTCTACATCCACAAAGAGCGCGACCTCACGCGGATTGTCTATCCCAAATAGACGGCAATAAAAAAGAGGCCAGAACATGCGTTCCAGCCTCTCCAAAACCACACCATCATGTCCTAAATTTTATCAGGGAATTTGATGATGAAATTGTCCCGATTGGGCATCTTCACTTTGGGCAAGGTTTGCGCGTTCATCTCATCGGTTTCGGCGATGATTTTATTGCTGCCCAAAATATACGCCGTGACCGAATAGACTTCTTCATCGGTCAAAGTGCGCGGCTCAGGCCATGGCATTGCGCGGCGGATATAGTCAAAAACTGTTGTCGCATTGGCCCAAAAATTCTTGATGGTCTTTGCAGCCTCAATGCCATTGCCTTTGATCTCCTTGTCGGACACGAGTGCCGCATAAGGACCGCCCTTGCCGCCTTCGCCATGGCAAGCAATGCATTTCTCAGCAAACACTTTCGCGCCCATTGCGAACGTACCTTTGCCCGGTGGCAGGTTGGTGCCGTCTGGCAAAATGGTAATGTCCCACGCTTTGATCTCAGCCTCTGTCAGCGGCTTGCCGAGTTTGGGACTGTCTGCAAAGGCTAGATTTGCAGACGCAAGAACGGCAATAACTGCCGGGAAAATCTTCTTAGATATAAACATGCTTGATCTCCCCCTTGCTATCAATGCCCCAGCTCGTCAGGCTGTTGTAATGCTGGCTCGGAAAGCCATACACATTCGTCACTGGTGCTTTTGTTTCACCGCGCAGCGCAATAAAATCATTGCGCAATGGCTGCACATTGCCAGCCTCATCCCATGCGCGGCTTGAAATAATTGCGGGGCTTCCATCCCAACGCCATGGAATATGAAAGCGCGTAAAGGCCTTTGGATTGATCGGCCCTTGCAGCGCGGCATCCGCCCAAGACTTGCCGCCATCTGCCGTTACCTGCACGCGCTGAATGCGGCCGGTGCCTGAATAGGCCACGCCCGAAATCTCATGATAGCCGGGCTCTTTGAGTGTCGCACCAAACGAGGGATGCGTGATGAAGGATTTCACTTCATTGATGAAGTAAAATTTGAACGCCTTGCCATCTGGCAAAATCGGCGAGTAATTGCGCGTTTCATGGAACGACATGGCGGGCTGATCTGTCAGCATAATGCGCCGCAGATATTTCACATTCATATTGCCTTCAAAGCCCGGCACCAACAAACGCATTGGATAGCCATTGCCGGGCATAATGCGTTCGCCGTTTTGATAGAGCGCAATCAACGCATCATCCATCGCCTTTTTGAGCGGCACGGAGCGGCTCAAAGCCGATGTGTCTGCGCCCTCTGCGATAAACCATTTGGCCTTTGGATCAACGCCGGTTTCTTCCAACAATGTTGACAGCCGCACGCCTGTCCATTCGGCGTTGGAGACAAGACCGTGAATGCCCTGCACGCCAGCCTGCACGGGCACAGGTGAGAACATGGCAGCGCTGTTGCCGCCGC
>CAIUDK010000242.1 GCA_903897875.1 uncultured Hyphomicrobiales bacterium | reverse complement strand
CATTGTGTCGGCCTACATCTTCACGCAGGGCCACAAAATCTCCGGCAGACGTGAACCAAGCAGCGCCATGCACGGCGCGCGTTTCTTGATTGAGTGTCTGGTGTTGATCAAGCGCGCTGAGTGCTTTTTGAAGCGCTGCGATCTCTAACGGTGGTTGGACTTGCGTTGATGGATCAATCGCTCTGCGCACATCTTCCAAATGGGTGATGCCACACATGCCGCAACTGGTGCGACCCGCAAGGCTGCGTTGGCGCGCTAGATGATGCTTAAAGCGATCCGGCTGCAGCGTGATCGACACATGAATGCCCTCGTCATCGGATGTGATGTCGATGGTTCTGATATCGTCGGCGCGCTCAATAATGCCCTCGCTAATGCTGAAGCCATAAGCGAAGTCTTCCAAATCCGCCGGAGTTTGCATCATCACAGCATAGGGCTGGTTGCCATAGAGAATGGCAACCGGCACTTCGACTGGAATATGGCACACGCGCTCAACCAAAGAGCCGTCAGCGTCACGCGAAAACACAATGGTTTTCGCAGCTACACTCACAGCGCCGGGCTGAGTGGAATGCATATCACTCAGCGGCATGAACAGTCTCAATCTGCGTCATGCGCGGTTCGTCCTCGTGGTGGTGTTCTTGCCACGATGACAGATGATTGGTGCGACGGACTTCCACAGCCGTCACCTTATATTCGGGGCAATTGGTTGCCCAATCCGAATAATCGGTGGTGATGACATTCACGCCAGAGGTTGCGTGATGGAAGGTTGTGTAGACAACACCGGGCTGCATGCGTTCACTGACTTCTGCGCGCAGGGCTACATCGCCCGTGCGGCTGGCCACCGCCACAAGATCACCTGTCTTGATGCCGCGCGATTCTGCGTCGAACGGGTGGATCTCAAGGATGTCCTCTGGATGCCAAACATTGTTTTCCGTGCGTCGTGTCTGCGCGCCAACATTATATTGCGACAGAATACGTCCCGTTGTGAGGATGAGTGGGAAGCGTGGACCTGTGCGCTCGAGCGTCGGTACATATTCCGTCAGCATGAACTTGCCCTTGCCACGCACGAAATGATCAATGTGCATGATCGGCGTGCCCAGCGGAGCCTTGTCGTTACACGGCCATTGAATCGAGCCCATCTCGTCAAGGCGGGCATAGCTGACATTGGCGAATGTCGGCGTGAGGCGCGCAACTTCATCCATAATTTCGGACGGATGATTGTAGCTCATCTCGTAACCCATAGCGCGCGAGAGTTCGCACACCACTTCCCATTCCTGCTTGCCCGATAGCGATGGCGTGACTTTACGCACACGGCTGATGCGGCGCTCGGCATTGGTGAACGTGCCGTCTTTTTCTAAGAATGATGCGCCGGGGAAAAACACATGCGCATATTTGGCGGTTTCATTCAGGAAGAGGTCCTGAACAACCACACATTCCATCGCGGCCAGACCAGCGGTCACGTGCTTCACATTGGGATCTGATTGGGCGATGTCCTCGCCTTGAATATAGATGCCCATGAAGTTATTGCCGATGGCTTCATCCAACATATTGGGGATGCGCAAGCCCGGCTCGTTGTCGAGCTTAACGCCCCATAGGCTGGCAAACATATCGCGTGTGGAATCATCCGACACATGGCGATAGCCTGACAATTCGTGCGGGAACGAGCCCATATCGCATGAGCCCTGCACGTTGTTTTGACCACGCAGCGGATTGATGCCAACGCCGCGGCGACCAATGTTGCCGGTCGCCATGGCCAAATTGGCCATGCCCATCACCATGGTTGAACCTTGGCTGTGTTCTGTTACGCCAAGGCCATAATAGATGGCGCCATTTTTAGCGGTGGCATAAAGGCGCGCGGCTTTGCGCAGATCATCAGCAGGAATGCCGGTAAAGGCTTGCGTTGCTTCGGGTGAATTGCGCTCATCAGCAATAAAGCGTGCCCAGATTTCAAAATCAGCCAGATCGCAACGCTCGCGCACATAGTCTTGGTCGATCAAGCCTTCTGTCACAATCACATGCGACATGGCATTGATAAACGCGACATTGGTGCCCGGTAGCAATTGCAAATGATAATCGGCTTGGATGTGGGGTGATTTAACCAGATCAATGCCGCGTGGATCGGCCACGATCAATCGCGCACCTTCGCGCAGACGACGCTTCATGCGTGAGGCAAAGACGGGATGGCCATCGGTGGGATTGGCACCAATCACGAGAATGACATCGGCTTCATCAACCGATTTGAAATCCTGCGTACCTGCCGATGTTCCAAACGCATGTCCCAAACCATAGCCGGTTGGCGAATGACAAACGCGGGCGCAAGTGTCGACATTGTTGTTGCCAAAACCAGCGCGCACCATTTTCTGAATCACAAACACTTCTTCATTGGTGCAGCGTGACGAGGTGATGGCGCCAATCGACTCGCGGCCATATTTTTTCTGAATGCGCTTGAGTTCAGAAGCGGCGTAATTGATCGCCTCATCCCACGAGACTTCGCGCCATGGATCGGTGATTTTGGCGCGGATCATCGGTTTGGTGATGCGGTCTTTGTGTGTGGCATAGCCCCAAGCAAAGCGACCCTTGACGCAGGAATGGCCCTCGTTGGCTTTGCCGTCTTTGAACGGCACCATGCGCACAACCTTATCGCCCTGCATTTCTGCTTTGAACGAACAGCCCACACCGCAATAAGCGCAGGTGGTCACTTTGGAATGTTCTGGCTGGCCCATTTGCACGACGGATTTTTCAATCAAGGTCGCGGTCGGGCAGGCTTGAACGCATGCGCCGCATGAGACGCATTCGGAGCCCAGAAAATCATCCGCACCGGTGGCTACGCGCGATTCAAAACCGCGGCCTGTGATGGTGAGAGCAAATGTGCCTTGCACTTCCTCACACGCGCGCACGCAGCGATTACAGACAATGCACTTGGAAGGATCATAATCGAAATAGGGGTTCGATTGATCCTTGGTTGAATGGAGATGGTTGTGGCCTTCATAGCCATAGCGCACATCGCGCAGACCAACCACGCCAGCCATGTCTTGCAATTCGCAATCGCCATTGGCAGCGCAGGTCAAGCAATCGAGCGGATGATCGGAGATGTAGAGCTCCATCACGCCTTTGCGCAATTTTGCCAGACGCGTTGTTTGCGTATGCACCACCATGCCGTTCTCAACAGGCGTTGTGCAAGACGCTGGCGTGCCGCGACGCCCATCAATTTCCACCAAACACATGCGGCAAGAACCAAAAGGCTCCAGCATGTCAGTGGCGCAGAGTTTGGGAATGGCAGTGCCAACAGACATGGCAGCCGCCATCACGGAGGTGCCTTGCGGCACGCTCACGCTTTGCCCGTCAATGGTCAGCGTAATTTGGTTGTCGCTGACGCGGATGGGTGTTCCAAAATCTAATTCTTTGATGAGGCTCATGGTCGTCTCCTCACTCTGCCGCTTGACGCAGCACAGGGCGTTCAAAATCTTCAGGGAAATGCGTAAGGGCGCTGATCACAGGCACGGGGGTCAGCCCGCCCATCGCGCACAGCGAACCATCAGTCATGACTTCGCAAAGGTCATCGAGCACAGCTCGGTTCTTGGCGCGGTCTTGGCCTTGGATGATGCGGTCAACAACTTCCACACCGCGTGTCGCACCAATGCGGCATGGCGTGCATTTGCCACAGCTTTCCTTTGAGCAGAACTCAAAGGCAAAGCGCGCCTGTTTGGCCATGTCTACAGTGTCATCAAACACAACAATGCCGCCGTGACCCAGCAGACCTTTGCGAGCAGCGAGAGCTTCATAATCAAGCGGTGTGTCGAGCAGGGAGGGTGGGAAATAGGCGCCCAACGGGCCACCAATTTGCACCGCGCGAATGGGGCGACCAGAGCGTGTGCCGCCACCAAAATCTTGAATGATCTCGCGCAAACTCATACCGAACCGCAATTCATACAGGCCACCCTGTTTGATATTGCCAGCCAATTGCACAGGCAGTGTTCCGCGTGAGCGATCGATGCCGTGCTTGGCATAAGCATCAGCGCCCTCAGCGAGAATGAAGGGGATGGCTGCCAGTGAGAGCACATTGTTGACGATTGTTGGTTTGCCAAACAGACCAACAAGTGCGGGGATTGGTGGCTTAGCGCGCACAACGCCGCGCTTGCCTTCCAAGCTCTCCAACAAAGATGTTTCTTCGCCGCAAATATAAGCGCCAGCGCCAAGGCGCGCTTCCAACTCGAACGTGCGGCCCGAGCCTTTGATGGATGCGCCCAGATAGCCAGCCTCGTGGGCCAGCTCAATTGCGCGTGAGAATGTGCGGAACGCATCAGGATATTCAGAGCGAATGTAGACATAGCCCTTGGTGGCGCCCACGGCGAGACCCGCAATCGTCATGCCCTCGATGAGCATGTAGGGGTCGCCCTCCATCACCATGCGATCAGCAAAAGTGCCGCTATCGCCTTCGTCGGCATTGCAGACGACATATTTTTGGTCGGACTGTGCGCCCAACACAGTGCGCCATTTGATGCCGGTGGGAAAACCAGCACCACCACGACCACGCAAGCCCGATGCAGCCACGGCCTCAACAATGTCTGCGCCAGTCAATGCCAGCGCGCGATCCAGCCCCTTGAAGCCATCATGGCGGATGTAATCATCCAGCGACAGAGGATCCGTTGTGCCGATGCGGGCGAAGGTGAGGCGTGTTTGCCGGGCAAATTGGGGGATGGACTCAACCGTGCCCAAACGCAATTTATGCGCGCCACCATTGAGAAAATCAGCCTCGAACAGTTGGGCGACATCCTTCGCCGTAACAGGCCCATAGGCGATGCGGCCGGAAGATGTCTCCACTTCCACCAAAGGCTCAAGCCAGAGCATACCGCGGCTGCCGTTGCGCACAAGCGACACATCTAAGCCGCGCACGTTCGCCTCGGCTGCGATGGCTTTGGCAATGCGATTTGCACCCACTGAGAGGGCGGCAGAATCGCACGGGACGTATACGCGAATGGATTGGGTCATGAGCGTTGCTCCTCAACGGCATCACGCAAACTCGTTGTGTGATCGCGTTGTTCAATCAGAGCGTCGAGAGTTTGGGCATCGACACGGCCCAGAATTTCGCCATCAACAAGAGCGGATGGGCCCAAAGCGCAATTGCCAAGGCAGTAGACGGTTTTGACCTGAACCAATCCATCATGCGTCTGGCCATCGACCTCCACCCCATGTGCGCTGTGCAGGTGAGACACGAGCTGTTCACAGCCCACCGACTGGCAAGCTTCAGCGCGACATAATTGGATGACGTGCTTGGCAGCCGGCTCGCGATGGAAGTCGTGATAAAAGGAGATCGTGCCGCGAACTTCAGCGTGCGAGAGGTTCAAGCTGTCGGCAATCAGCGCATCGGCGCGTTCGTCCACATAGCCAAATTCCTCTTGCAGCGCATGAAGAATGGGGAGCATAGCTCCTTCGAGTTGCAGATGGCTGTCTATGATGGCGCGTGCACGCGTGTCATTCCACAATGCCTGGCGAGTCATACACTCCCTCTTTCATTATCTTCTTGGTTCAACAAATTACAGTCTGAGATATAGATCTGCCCCAAGGGGGTCTGTTTCAACGGTACTTAGTAAATTTCTGTGTTTCTTATACTAAAGTTTAAGCTTCACGCGCCGCTTGGCCGATGCCTCTGTTTTACGCCGCGATGTCAATCATTGATCAAAATAGGTTGCTTAGAATAGTTAGTCGTTCGTGCCGTAAAGTAAATGGGTTTTATCCTGCGTAACAAAAGCAGAACTGCCCCTCGATCGCGGACGCTTATTTCGCGTCGTTGGAAAAAGCCAGTCCCACAAATAAAAAAGCCCGCTTCAGTGAAGCGGGCTTTTGTTTCTTAGAATTCTTTCTTCATTTTCGCATCAAGCGAATAGGCGCCGCCGCCACGGAAAGCGATGGCCAGTGCAATCAGCCCCATGAAAAGCGCGAATTCCATGCCTCGATTTGACCAACCCCAGTTTGGCCAAAGCACGACGAAGGAAATCACCATCATTTGAATGAAAACGCCTGCTGCGATGACGCGAGTGAAAAGGCCAGCAATCAACATGAGGCCACCGAAAAATTCCAGCAGGCCGATGAAGTATGCGCCGATCATGGGCTCGCCAAAAATCTGGAAGACAGCATTGCGCGCTGCATTGACGTAGCCGCCGTGAAAGATCTTGTCATAGCCATGTGGGATGAGGATCGCGCCCAGCGAGACGCGCACCAAAGGATAGGCAAGCGGCTCTAGGATTGCGTAGAGCTTTTCTAAGAAAGGAAAATAATAGCGGCTCTTGTTGGCTTGAACTTCATTCATGTTTCGACTCCCTCATATTTATTTTATTCGCTCACTATGCCTGTCTTGTTGAATTTCGAAAAGGTCTATGTGAAATGATTTGGCACGGCACCAGCGTGGCACTCTGGGGCCGTCGCGCATTGCTTATTCGCATCGGCTAGCTCGTCATCTGGTTTAAGCTTAGCCTTTATTTGGATGGAACGGCTTTTATTGGCGTCTTTTCTTTGATATCAACACAGCTAAGCGTTGTTGATTTGTTCTTATCCCATGGGATTTTTATGGCACTCACACTGATTGTTCCCAAGCGCTTCGGTGATGACCGCGGTTGGTTTGCCGAGACTTGGAACGCCCAGACATATGCAAAGCTGGGCGTGGCGGACACTTTTGTTCAGGACAATCAGTCTCTGTCGCGTCCCATTGGCACGTTACGTGGCCTGCATTTTCAAACGCCGCCTCATGCGCAAGCCAAATTGGTGCGCTGTCTGCGCGGGCGGATTTTTGATGTGGCTGTTGATCTGCGCAAAGGCTCGCCAAGCTTTGGGCAGTGGATTGGTGTTGAGCTGACGGCTGACAAGGGCGAGCAGCTCCATATCCCAGCAGGTTTTGCGCATGGCTTTGTGACGCTCGAACCTGATACGGAAATTGCCTATAAGGTGACCGACTATTACGCACCCACCTGCGATGCGGGGCTGCGTTGGGATGATCCCCAAATTGGGATCGACTGGCCATTGTCAGGGGCAACACCTTTGTTGTCGCCAAAGGACGCCGGCTTGCCGTCGTTGAGCGCCTTTGAAAGTCCTTTTGCCTATGACGGCACACCCATGACATTGCGAAAAGTTTGATGATGGCGAAAGATTTGATGATGAGCGCAAAGAGAGTTCTGGTCACAGGTGGCGCTGGTTTTATCGGCTCTGCGCTTGTGCGACATTTGATCCAAAACACGCAGCATCATGTGCGCGTGTTGGACAAGCTCACCTATGCTGGCTCGCAGACATCGCTTGAGCCTGTGGCATCTTCGCCGCGTTATTCTTTTACGCGCGCTGATATTTGCGACACTGCAGCCGTTGAGCACATCTTTGCTGATTTTGATCCGGATGTGATTGTGCATCTGGCCGCTGAATCTCATGTTGATCGTTCCATTGATGGTCCGGCCGCCTTTATCGAGACTAATGTTGTTGGCACTTTTGTGCTGTTGCAAGCCGCGCGTAAACATCGCGATGGATTGAGCGGCGCGCGTCGCGATTCCTTCCGCTTTCACCACGTCTCGACCGATGAAGTGTTTGGTGCTTTGGCTGATGAAGGTTTGTTTACAGAAGAAACGCCCTACGATCCACGCTCGCCCTATTCGGCGTCAAAGGCTGGGTCAGATCATCTTGTGCGCGCTTGGGGCCACACCTACGGCCTGCCCATTACGATGACGAATTGCTCGAACAATTACGGGCCTTATCATTTTCCTGAAAAGCTTATTCCGCTTGTCATTCTCAAAGCTTTGGCTGGCGAGCCTTTGCCCGTTTATGGCAAGGGCGAGAATGTGCGCGATTGGCTCTATGTTGACGATCACGCGCGCGCCATCACGCTTGTGTTTGAAACCGGCAAGCCGGGCTCAACCTATAATGTAGGCGGTAATGCTGAGCGCAAAAATATTGATGTGGTCAAAAGCATTTGTGCTGCCCTCGATCACTTGCGCCCCAGCAACAATGGCAAGCCTTACGCAGAACAAATTAGCTTTGTGGCTGATCGCCCCGGACATGATTTCCGCTATGCGATTGATGCCAGTAAAATTCGCTCTGAGCTTGGTTGGACGCCCCAAGAGACATTTGAAACCGGCATACAATCGACGGTGCGGTG
>CAIUDK010000241.1 GCA_903897875.1 uncultured Hyphomicrobiales bacterium | reverse complement strand
CCCAAGAGTTGGAACCGCGCCCTGCGACTTCTCCACGCTCCATCGCCAGACTGATGTCATTCCCGCCGGGGTAGCCGACAATGATTTTAAATTTTGTGCCCAGCAGCGCGTTCATCGCCTTGGGATATTGCGAAGAGGTTGACCCTCCCGTCGCACCCATTGGCGCTTCCATGCGCTTGGCATCCTCAATCGTTTTCACGGGGCTGGTATGCCACGTCACGGTCGTGTTGTTGTCTGCACTCGGATTGCCAATGTAGGTCAGCTCGCGCGTGTCCACACGCAATTGCTTATCGCCCATGGCCTGTTCGACTGACAAGGATTGATCGGCGGTCGCCAGCACCGTGCCATCGCGTGGGGCAGCCGTATAAATCCAAGTGACAGCGGTGCGGCTTCCTCCGCCCGGCATATTGCGTGGCACAATCACGGGATTGCCAACAATATAATTGCCAAGATGTCGGGCCACGAGGCGGGCATACAGATCGTAAGTGCCACCGGGCGAATAGCCGATGATCATGTCGATCTTCTTGCCACGGTAAAAGTCTTCCACGCTCTTTTGTGCAAGGGCAGGCACAGCGACAACCATCAACAGTCCTGCCAAAGGTGCCGCGACGAGCCGGCTCGTTCTATTCATCATCTTCCCCCCCCCCCCGGGTGCAGTGACATTCTGTTTTCAGCGCACCGGGCTGTATTCAGCTTCCGGTTTACGCTCGTGTGCCCAATTGCTTCGGCCTGCGGCTATCAGACGGGTGCCCTGTCGCTTTGTCAAATACGAGCGGTGAACGTCTTCGCAGATGCGAAATAGACTTGTATGCTGCCTTGCACCCGCCATGATGGGACATTGCAAATCAGATGAGCCAATCCATGCCCGATATTGATCTTGTCGTTCGAGACATCACACAAGAGATGCAGCAAAGGACGGATCGGGGTCAGGTTGCAACCTATATCCCCGAATTGGGTCGCGTGGATCCCAATGCCTTTGGGCTCGTCGTGATTGGTGCGGATGGAAAAGTATCTGCTGGTGGTGATAGCGACACGCCGTTTTCTATTCAGAGCATTTCAAAGGTTTTCACGCTCACGCTCGCTCTGGGCAAGATTGGGGATCGCCTCTGGCAACGTGTGGGGCGCGAGCCTTCAGGTAGTCCATTCAATTCCATTGTGCAGCTGGAGAACGAGCGCGGCAAACCGCGCAATCCCTTCATCAACGCCGGCGCCATTGCGGTCACCGATGCCATTTTATCTGGCCATCAACCGCGTGAGGCCTTGGGCGAAATTGTGCGCTTCATGCAATTTTTGGCGCAAGACCCGAGCATTAAAATTGATGAAGATGTGGCAGCATCCGAACAGCGCACAGGCTTTCGCAATATTGCTTTGGCCAATTACATGAAATCGTTCGGCCTCATCGAAAACCCTGTCGACTTTACGCTGGGCGTTTATTTTCACCATTGCGCCATCGCGATGTCATGTCGTCAGCTTGCAACTGCAGCTGGATTTTTGGCCTATCTGGGGCGCAATCCATCGACCGGACTTTCTGTTGTGCAGCCAGAACGCGCGCGCAGAATTAACGCCCTCATGTTGACCTGTGGCCATTATGACGGCTCGGGTGAATTTGCGTATCGCGTTGGCCTGCCGGGAAAAAGCGGCGTGGGTGGCGGCATAATCGCCATTGCACCGGGCAAGGCGTCGATAGCGGTTTGGTCACCGGGCCTTGATGCCGCTGGCAATTCCCATCTAGGGCGCATTGCGCTGGAGGAGCTGAGCAAAAGAATGGGCTGGTCTATTTTTGGGGTTTAGAGCGGGTTGTTATCAAAGTAAGCCGAGCATGGCTTATCTTATCTCAAGAACGCTTTGAGTGCCTTCATTGCCGATTGAGTGGACTGCTTAAATTTTTTCTTCGCTGCGACCATCGGTATCAAAAATAGTTTGCGACCCCATTCTTCCGGCCGCGCCTTAAACAGCGTGTCGTTGATTTGACCGTCCCAATGCGCAGGCGCTTCGATTGTGTAATAATAGGTCGCAAAAGAATAACGGAAAGCCCCCGCAGTCGGGCTCAACGGTGTCACGCCATGATAGCTGATATCGTTTGTTTCAAAGATCACGCATTTGTTGGAATCAGGTAGCAATTCCAGTTCGCATTTTGAAACGTCTTGATTCCAAAGCTGTAAATTTCCACCCCAATCTTTTTCCCACTTCGGGTTTAGATAGAGCAACAAATTTATTCTTCGGTGCAGCTTCCGCTTTTCCATATAATTGAAATCAAGATGCACATCCAAGCGTCCGCCCGGGCCAGTCACATGCAAACCGCCACCGACCAACTTCTCGTCTGCAAGTAGATTTTTGATGCCCGTTATATGAGACAGATCTGCCAAAAATTCTTTCGAAGCCAGAAAGTCGTTTAACTGGCCGAGAGTGGGCGTAAAGTGATCAGGATTTGAAACTTGAATTTTTCGCTTCTGGTTGACGGTTGACTTGCCCCGTCCTAGTTCCGGATCAAACTTAGGGAGCTCAGAGATAATTTTTGAAAGTAGATCTGACTTTAGAAAGTTATTTATTACGATGTGAGGGAACGGCTTTGCGTGAGAAAAAGCGCTATGAAGCTGATCACTATTATGTTCATTGAGCATTATGTATTCTCACGCGGTAACTAAACTTAAAACTAAGTGCTTATTTGCCTCAGGTCATATTGTATATTTTCTATCATTCTTAAACTCAAGACGATTATAATAAAAAAGGCGGGCCAAAGCCCGCCT